>DATHRJ010000125.1:0-21409 GCA_035465455.1 Lysobacter sp. | reverse complement strand
CAGCCCGTGGACGCGTTTCCGGGCAGTCCACCGCAATAGCGGGGCAGTGCCGGCGCCACCCCGGCCGTCGGACACGGCGTGCCGGCGCGCGGCTGATCCGCGGCCGCCGGATGCCGCCGCATCCGCGGTTTGGCCGCGCCTGCCGTGCAGTGCTAGCGTCGGCCTCCCGTTTGCCGGAGTCCGTCCATGCGCGCTGTCGCCGCTGTCATTGTCCTGGCCGCATTGGCCGCATGCGCGCGTACCCCGCAGCCCGCGTCGGTGGATCCGGCAGCGGCTAGCCGCATCGAGGCCGACGTGCGTTACCTCGCCGACGACCGGCTCCAGGGCCGCGAGGCCGGCACCGCCGGGTACGACCTCGCTGCCGAGTACGTCGCCCGGCGTTACCGGGACATCGGCCTGCAGCCTGCCGGTGACGACGGCAGCTTCTTCCAGCAGGTGCCGCTGCTGAAGGCCACGCGCGAGCAGGACGGCGCCCGCTTCGAGATCGAACGCGACGGCCGCACCACCACGTTGGCTTTCCAGCACCAGTACCTGCCGGCGCTCAACTACAACGCCGCCAGCCACTCGCTGCGCGCGCCGGCGGTGTTCGTCGGCCAGGGGGTGTACGCGCCGCAGTTGCAGCACGACGATTTCGCCGGGGTCGACCTGCGCGGCAAGATCGCGGTGGTGTTCGGCGGTGCCCCCGCGCGCTTCGACAACGACCGGCGCGCGTTCCATTCCTCCAGCCGCGAGAAGCTGCGCGAGCTGGCCGAACGCGGCGCGGTCGGGGTGGTGTTCGTCAGCACCGACGAGGACCAGGCGCGCTCGCCCTGGGCGCGCGGCAGCGCCGGCTGGCGCAAGCCGGGCATGCGCCTGCGTGGCGAGGACGGCAAGGGCATCGATACCTGGCCGCAGCTGCAGGCGGCCGCCTCGGTGCCGGCCGCCGCCGCCGAACTGGTGTTCGCCGGCGGCCCGCACACGGCGCAGGCGCTGTTCGGCCAGGCCAAGGCCGGCACGTTGAGGGCGTTCGACCTGCCGGGCACGATCACCCTCGCTGGGCGCACGCGCATCGAGCCGGCGCAATCGCGCAACGTGGTCGGCAAGCTCGCCGGCGCCGGTGCGACCGCGGGCTCCGAGCACATCGTCTACACCGCGCACCTGGACCACGTCGGCATCGGCGCGCCGGTCGCTGGCGACAGCATCTACAACGGCGCACTCGACAACGCGCTGGGGGTGTCGATCATGCTGGAGGCGGCACGCGAGCTGGCCAGCGCCGGCTCGCAGCCGCAGCGCTCGCTGCTGTTCGTGGCCCTGACCGCCGAGGAAAAGGGCCTGCTCGGTGCGGAATGGTTCGCGACCCATCCGACCGTGCCCAGGGACGCGCTGGTGGCGAACATCAACCTGGACATGCCGGTGATGCTCGCGCCCAGCCGCGACATCGTGCCGATCGGCGTCGAGCATTCGACCCTGCAGTCCGCGGTCGAGACCGCGGCCCGCGAGCTCGGCCTGGCGCTGTCGCCGGACCCGTTCCCGGAGGAGGTGGTGTTCGTGCGCAGCGACCAGTACGCGTTCATCCGCGCCGGCATTCCGGCCGTGTACCTGGACGGCGGCGTCGTGGCCGCGGGCGACGGCGCCGACCCGGAAGTGGCGATGCGCGCCTTCCTGCGCGACTGCTACCACCAGCCCTGCGACGATGCGTCGCAGCCGATCCAGTACGGCGATGCGGCGCTGCTGGCCAGGCTCAACGCCCGGGTCGGCATGCTGGTGGGCAACCAGCCACTGCGGCCGCGCTGGAACGACGGCGATTTCTTCGGCGACGCCTTCGCGCCGCCGTTCGCGCGGCAGTGATGCAATCGGCGCCTGCCCGTTGTGGATGGTGCCGATGAAACCGACGAACCTTATCGCCATGCTGCTGGTTGCCCTGGCCGGCTGCGCCGCTCCCGGCGCACCCACGGCCACCACGGCCGATGACCTGCGTTTCTCCGGGGTGATCGAGGCGGTGAACGATGGTTGCCACGCCGACGGAGTCTGTTCACTGACCATCGACGGCGTCGAAGTGGTGACGATGGTCGGCTGGTCGCGCGACACCTGGGGCCGGGTCGAAGCCGGGAAAAACCTGGGGACGCCGGTGCTGGTGTGGTGCCGCAAGACCGCGACCGGCTGCGAACTGCGCGGCAATGCCGGCTACCACGTCCGCGCCGTGCGCTGAGGCGCGGCTGCGACGATGCGTTCGAGCGGGTAATATCGGGCCATGAAGAATCAACCGCGCCGCGTCGAGAATCTGCAGACCGACAAGGGTTCGGTGCCGGTGTACGCGACCGGCATCGTCGAACAGCCGTGGGACGACTACACCGCCGTCGACCACGACGTGTGGCGGCAGCTGTACGAGCGCCAGCGCAAGGTCCTGGTCGGCCGCGCAAGCGACGAGTTCCTGGTCGCGCAGGACGCGATGGGCATGAGCCCGGACCGGATACCGCGCTTCAGCGACCTCAACCAGGTCATGCGCGACGCCACCGGCTGGGAAATCATCGGCGTCGAAGGGCTGCTGCCGGAGCTGGACTTCTTCGACCACCTCGCCAACCGCCGCTTCCCGGTCACCTGGTGGATCCGCACGCCCGAGCAGATCGACTACATCAGCGAGCCGGACCTGTTCCACGACCTGTTCGGCCACGTGCCGCTGCTGATGAACCCGATGTTCGCCGACTACATGCAGGCCTACGGCCGCGGCGGGGTCAAGGCGCACGCGATCGGCGCCGACGCGCTGCAGAACCTCACCCGCCTGTACTGGTACACGGTCGAGTTCGGCCTGATCCGGCAGCCCGACGGCTTGCGTATCTACGGCAGCGGCATCGTCTCGTCCAAGGGCGAATCGATCCACTGTCTTGAGTCGGACGCGCCCAACCGCATCGGCTTCGACCTGGAGCGGATCATGCGCACGCGCTACCGCATCGACAGCTACCAGAAGACCTATTTCGTGATCGACAGCTTCCAGCAGCTGATGGAAGCGACCGCGCCGGACTTCACCCCGATCTACGCGCGGCTGGCGCAGATGGAATCGATCCCGGCCGGCACCGTGTTGCCGACCGATACCGTCTACCACCGCGGCACCGGCGAAGGCTGGCCGAGCGACGCGGACGTCTGATCGCGGGCCGCTCCGGGGAGTTTCAGTTCTCCGTTCCGGCCACGGCTGCCGTGGCCGCAACCGGTGTGCGGCAAACTCGACGGCATGCCGGAACACCCCCGGACCACCGCATCCGTTGCCTTGGTCGTCGACCGCCGCACCTGCTTCTTTCGTCGGCGTTTAACGCCAGACCGCGACAGCACAGTGGGTGACCACCCGTCCGCGCGCGTCGGATCATCGACCGCGCTGCCCGCCATCAACGGCCAAGGTGAATTTGACCTTAATCAAACCAGCTCCACACGAAGGGGGGAAGCTCAACCCGTGAGCGGTCGAAGACCCTCGGGCCGCGGGAGCAGGTTATGGAAGACGACCGCCAGAACTTCCGGGGCGTCCCGGCCGATGGTGCGGCAATGTCCGACGCCTCCGTCGCGACCCCGGTCTGGAGCTTGCCGATAGCCGACGCGCCCGCCGCCAGGGATGGCCGGGCAACGACATCGGCCCGATGGAGCGAGTTGCCGGACTACCTCGTGCGGCATTACTGGTGGGCGTACCTGTGGCGGCCCGCGGTCTGGTTCTTCGACCACCAGCCGATCATCAACGCGATCGTGTTCGGCCAGTACACCCGGCTCACCAACGAGACGCTGCGGCTGCTGGACCCGGCCCACGCCGGCTCCACGCTGATGGTCGCATCGGCCTACGGCAAGCTGATCCCGTCGCTGGCGGCACGGCTCGACGGCAACCGGCTGACGGTGGTCGACGTGGCGCCGATCCAGCTTGAGCGTGCCAGGTGCAAGCTCGAAGACGTGGGCTGCGCCGATCGCGTCGATCTGGAGCGGATGAACGCCGAGGTGCTGGACTTCGACGACGCCTCCTACGACAGCGCGATGATGTTCCTGCTGCTGCATGAACTGCCGGACGAGCCGCGCCGTCGCGCGCTGACCGAAGCGCTGCGGGTGGTCCGTCCCGGCGGCCAGCTGGTGCTGGCCGAATACGGTGCCCGCACCCGGACCCATCCGTTCCATCGCTGGGCACCGCTGCGCTGGATCTTCGGTACCGCCGAGCCGTTCCTGCCGAGCCTGTGGCGGCAGGACCTCGACGCGCTGCTGGACAGTTGCGCGTCCGCGGCCGGAAGGCGGGTGGTGTGCAGGGAGCGGGTATCGATCTTCGGCGGCTTCTATCGGGTCCTGCGCTACCGCGTCGAGCAGGCCTGAGCATGCGTACCATCCGCGCCGATATCGTGATCGTCGGTGCAGGCGGCGCCGGCCTGCGCGCGGCGATCGCCGCCGCCGAACAGGACCCGACGCTCGCGATCGCGCTGGTGTCGAAGGTCTATCCGATGCGCAGCCACACCGTGGCCGCCGAGGGCGGCGCGGCCGGCGTGACGCGCGCGCCGGACACGCTGGAGGACCACTTCCGCGACACCGTCAGCGGCGGCGACTGGCTGTGCGACCAGGATGCGGTCGACCTGTTCGTGGCCGAGGCGCCGCGCGCGCTGCGCCAGCTCGAGCACTGGGGTTGCCCATGGAGCCGCACCGACGACGGCCAGGTCGCGGTGCGCTCGTTCGGCGGGATGAAGAACCAGCGCACCTGGTTCGCCGCCGACAAGAGCGGCTTCCACATCCTGCATACGCTGTTCCAGACCTCGCAGCAGTATCCGGCGATCCAGCGCTTCGACGAGGTGTTCGCGCTCGACCTGCTGGTGGCCGACGGTGCTGTGGGTGGCCTCACCGCCTTCGACATCGCCAGCGGCGAGCCGATGACCTTCCTCGCGCCGACGGTGATCATCGCCAGTGGCGGCGCCGGCCGGGTGTTCCCGTTCACCACCAACGGCGCGATCAAGACCGGCGACGGCATGGCGATGGCGTACCGCGCCGGCGTGCCGCTGAAGGACATCGAGTTCATGCAGTACCACCCGACCGGGCTGCCGGGCAGCGGCATCCTCATCACCGAGGGCGCCCGCGGCGAAGGCGGGCTGCTGGTCAACCGCGACGGCTACCGCTACCTGCAGGACTACGACCTCGGCCCGCCCGACCCGTGGCCACGGCGCAAGGCGATGGAACTGGGCCCGCGCGACCGCCTCAGCCAGGCGTTCTGGCACGAGCAGCGCAAGGGCCGCACGATCGCGACGCCGGCCGGCGACGTGGTCCACCTCGACATCCGCCACCTTGGCGAGAAACTGATCAACGAGCGCCTGCCGTTCGTGCGCGAACTGTCGCGCGCCTACGCGGGTGTCGACCCGGTGTACGCGCCGATCCCGGTGCGCCCGGTGGTGCACTACACGATGGGCGGGATCGATACCGACATCGACACCGCGACCGCGCTCGATGGCCTGTACGCCGCCGGCGAATGCGCCTGCGTGAGCATCAACGGCGCCAACCGGCTGGGTTCGAACTCGTTGACCGAGATCCTGGTGTTCGGCGCGATCGCCGGCCGCCAGGCGGCGCTGCGTGCGCGGCAATCGCGTGCGCGTGACGAGGCGGCACTGCAGGCCCAGGCCGGCGCCTCGTTCGCGCGCGTCCAGGCGATGATGCAACGCCCCGCCAACGGCGAAAGCATCGTCGCCCTGCGCGAGGAACTGCACCGGATCATGGACGATGCCGCCGGCATCTACCGCGACGAGGAGCGGCTGCAGGACGCGTGCGCGGCGCTGGCGGTGCTGCGCTCGCGCTACCGCCTGCTTCCGGTGTCCGACACCAGCCAGGTGTTCAACACCCAGCTGCTGCAGGCGCTGGAACTGGGCGCGATGATCGAGATCGGCGAGGCGATGGCGCACTGCGCGCTCGCCCGGCGCGAATCGCGCGGCGCCCACCAGCGGCTGGACCACCCGGCGCGCGATGACGAGCGCTTCCTGCACCACAGCCTGGCCTGGTTCGACCACGACGGGCCGCCGCGCCTGGGCAGCAAGCCGGTGGTGATCACCCGCTGGGCGCCCGGCGAGCGCGTCTATGGAGGACCGGCACATGCCTGACCGGACGATCCGCTTCGAGGTGTTCCGCTTCCGCCCCGGCGAGGATGCCGAACCGGTGTGGGAGTCGTTCGAGGTGCCGTGCCGCGAGGAATGGGTGGTGCTGGATGCGCTGAACCACATCAAGGACCACCTCGACGGCAGCCTCAGTTTCCGCTGGTCCTGCCACATGGCGGTCTGCGGCAGTTGCGGGATGATGGTCAACGGCACCCCGGTGCTGTCGTGCAAGGCGTTCCTGCGCGACTACGCGGGGACGGTGCGGGTCGGGCCGCTGGCCAACCTGGATGTCACTCGCGACCTCGTCGTCGACCAGAGCCGCATGATGCACGCGCTACCGGTCGTGAAGAGCTGGCTGATCCCCGCCGCGCCGCCGCCGGAGGACGCGGAATACCTGCAGACGCCGGCGCAGCTCGAGCGCTTCCGCCACCTGTCGATGTGCATCAACTGCATGCTGTGTTACGCCGCCTGCCCGCAGGTGGCGTTGAACCCGGGTTACCTCGGCCCGGGGGCGCTCGCGCTCGCGCAGCGCTACAACCTGGATTCGCGCGACGGTGGCCGCCCGGAGCGGGCCGAGACCGTCGCCAGCGACGATGGCGTGTGGGAGTGCACGTTCATCGGCGAATGCTCCGAGGTGTGTCCGAAGCATGTCGATCCTGCCGGCGCGATCCAGCAGCTGAAACTGTCCAGCAGCCAGGACTGGTTCGCCAAGCTGCTCGGCAAGGCAGGCACGTCATGAACCGGGTCTGGCGCCCGCGACTGCCGCGCGACTGGTGGCTGCGGCATCCGGCGTACCGGCGCTACATGCTGCGCGAGTTGACCAGCGTGGCGTTCGGCGCCTACGGGGCGCTGCTGATCGTCGGCCTGCATCGGCTCGGCCAGGGACCGCAGGCGTGGGACGGCTTCCGTGCCGCGCTGGCTTCGCCGCCGGGGCTGGTGTTCCAGCTGGTCGCGCTGGCGCTGGCGGTCTATCACAGCATCACCTGGTTCGCGCTGGCGCCGCGCACGATGCCGCTGCAGGTCGGTGCGCGACACGTCCCGGCGGCGTGGATCGCCGGTGCGCACTATCTGGCCTGGGCGCTGATCACCGTCGTGGTGCTGCTGGCCATCGGAGGCTGACATGGCGATGTCCAACAAACCGCTGATCTGGCTGCCGTTCGCCGCCGGCGGCATGCTCGCCGCACTGCTGATGCCGGCACTGATGCTGGCGTTGCTCGCCGGCAGTCTCGGCTGGTTCGATCCGGCCGCACTCGGCCATGAGCGCGTGCTGGCGGTGGTCTCGCATCCGCTGGTCGCGACCGGTCTGTTCGTGGTGCTCAGCCTGGTGCTGTGGCATGCCGCGCACCGCCTGCGGATGACCGTGCAGGACCTCGGCGTGCGCACGCCGCGACCGCGGCGGTGGCTGGCGCGGGTGTGCTATCTGCTGGCGGCGCTGGGCACGCTGGCGTTGGCGGTGGTGCTGCTGCGACTGTAGTTCGTCGGCCTGGTGGGCCGCCCGCCACGCCGGTGAAGTGCGCGCCGGCGCGATGGCCCCGATAATGGCCGATTGCCCCCGGTTGCACCGCGCGGGCGCCCGCGCCCGACGAGTCCGATGACAACATCCGCCGAACTGCCCGACTACCCGTTCGCCCCGCAGCGCTTCCAGGTGCGTCCTGGCATCGCGATGAGCTACCTCGACGAGGGTCCGCGCGACGGCGAGGTCGTGCTGATGCTGCACGGCAATCCCTCGTGGAGCTACTACTGGCGCAAGCTCGTGCTGGGGCTGCGCGAGCCGCTGCACGGGAAGGGCTATCGCTGCATCGTGCCCGACCACGTCGGCATGGGCTGGTCCGACAAGCCCGACGACCGGCCTGGCGCCGATCCGCGCTACACCTACACGCTGCAGTCGCGCATCGATGATGTCGAACGCCTGCTCGAGCACCTGGGCATCACCGGCCCGGTCACGCTTGCGGTGCACGACTGGGGCGGCGCGATCGGCTTTGGCTGGGGGCTCGCGCATTCGGCGCGGATCAAGCGGCTGGTGATCCTCAACACCGGCGCGTTCCCGCTGCCGGCCGCCAAGCCGCTGCCCAGGCGGCTGCGCCTGGGACGCGATTCGGCGCTCGGCACCGGGCTGATCCGCGGCTTCAACGCGTTCGCCGCCGGCGCCACGCGGATGGGCGTGGTCGCACCGATGCCGGCGGACGTGCGCCGCGCGTACCTGGCGCCATACGACTCGTGGCGCAACCGGATCGCGACGTCGCGCTTCGTGCAGGACATTCCGCTGGGCGAGGGCGACGCGGCGTGGTCGCTGGTGCAGGCAATGGGGCGCAAGCTGCCCGAATATGCCGACCGCCCCGCGTTCATCGGCTGGGGCCTGCGCGACTTCGTGTTCGACCGGCACTTCCTCGCCGGCTTCACCACTGCATTGCCGAACGCACAGGTGCACGCATTCGAGGACGCCGGGCATTACGTGCTCCAGGACAAGGCCGACGTGCTGGTTCCGGCGATCCGTCAGTTTCTCGATGCGCACCCGCTGGGCGCGTGAGCCATTGCGATGATGCCCGCATGAGCACGCCAGCCGCATCGCCGGAATCGTCGCGCGGCGGCGCGGGTGCCGACAGCTGCAACATCGCCGCCGCCTTGCCGCGGCTGGCCGCCGAGGCGCCCGCGCGGATCGCGCTGCGCTGCCCCGGGTCGCGCGGTCCCGACGGGCTCGCGCGCTACGACCTCACCCTGAGCTACGCCGAGCTGGACGCTCGCAGCGACGCGATCGCCGCCGGGCTCGCTCGACGCGGCGTCGTCCGCGGCACCCGCACCGTGGTCATGGTGCGGCCGTCGCCGGAATTCTTCCTGCTGATGTTCGCGCTGTTCAAGGCCGGCGCGGTGCCGGTGCTGGTCGACCCCGGCATCGACCGCCGCGCGCTGCGGCAGTGTCTCCACGAAGCGCAGCCGCAGGCGTTCATCGGCATACCGCTCGCGCATCTGGCGCGCGTGCTGCTGGGTTGGGCGAAGTCGGCACGCATCTGCATCAGTACCGGGCCGCGCGCCTGGCTCGGCGATGCGACCCTGGCCCAGGTCGAGCGCGACGGCCGCGGCGCCGCTTCACAGCTGGCGGCGACGGCACCGGACGATGTCGCCGCGATCCTGTTCACCAGCGGCTCGACCGGCGTGCCCAAGGGCGTGGTCTACCGCCACCGGCACCTGCAGGCGCAGGTGGCGATGCTCGGCGAAGCGTTCGGGATCGTGCCCGGCGGGGTCGACCTGCCGACGTTCCCGCCGTTCGCGCTGTTCGATCCGGCGCTGGGGCTCACCTCGGTGATCCCCGACATGGACCCGACGCGCCCGGCCATGGCCGAGCCGCGAAGACTGCTCGACGCGATCGCCCGCTTCGGCGTCGACCAGCTGTTCGGCTCGCCGGCGCTGATGGCGGTGCTGGCCGCGCACGGCGCGCCGCTGCCGGGGTTGAGGCGGGTGACTTCGGCCGGCGCGCCGGTGCCGGCCGAGGTGGTCGCGCGCATGCGCGAACTGCTGCCGCCGGAGGCGCAGTTCTGGACGCCGTACGGCGCGACCGAATGCCTGCCGGTGGCGGTGATCGAAGGCCGCGAGCTGCAGGCCACGCGCGAGGCGACCGAGCGTGGTGCCGGCACCTGCGTCGGCCGCGCCGTCGCGCCCAACCAGGTGCGCATCATCCGCGTCAGCGACGAGCCGATCGTCGGTTGGTCCGGCGACCTGCTGGTCGCCAACGGCGAGGTCGGCGAGATCACCGTTGCCGGCCCGACCGTGACCGACAGCTACTACAACCGCGAGGCCGCCACCGCGCTGGCGAAGATCCGCGAGCGCACGGACGAGGGCGGCGAGCGCGTCGTCCATCGCATGGGTGACGTGGGTTATCTGGATGCCGACGGCCGGCTGTGGTTCTGCGGGCGCAAGTCGCACCGGGTCGAGACCGCCGACGGCCCGCTGTACACCGAGCAGGTCGAGCCGGTGTTCAACGTGCATCCGCAGGTGCGGCGCACCGCGCTGGTCGGGCTCGGTGACTCCGGGTCGCAGCAGCCGGTGCTGTGCGTGGAACTGGCGCCGGACGCGCCTGCGCGCGAGTGGTCGCGGATCGTGCGCGAACTGGAGGCGCTTGCGTCGACGCAGCCGCATACGGCGCGCATCATGCGCTTCCTGCGCCACCCCGGATTCCCGGTCGACATCCGCCATAACGCGAAGATCGGACGCGAGAAGCTGGCGCTGTGGGCGCGGGGCAGGATCAAGCACTGACCCCTCCGATCCTCCACTGGTCGCAGGGGGAGGAGCCACACACACCAACCGCAACAGCGACGATGACGCGGAGGCGCGATGAAGATACTGGTGACCGGCGGTGGGGGATTCCTCGGACAGGCGTTGTGCCGCGGCCTGCGCGCGCGCGGGCACGAGGTGGTCAGCTTCAACCGCGGCCATTACGAGGCGCTTGAGGCGATCGGGGTCGCGCAACTGCAGGGCGACCTGGCCGATCGCGACGCGGTGATCGCCGCCGCGGCCGGCTGCGAGGCGATCTTCCACAACGCGGCCAAGGCCGGCGCCTGGGGTGCGTACGCGGACTACCACCGCGCCAACGTGCTGGGCACCCAGCACGTGCTCGACGCGTGCCGGGTCCACGGCATCGGCCGGCTGGTCTACACCTCCACGCCCAGCGTGACCCACCGCGCGACGCACCCGGTCGAGGGCGGCACCGCCGAGGACGTGCCGTATGGCGAAGGCTTCAAGGCGCCGTACGCGACCACCAAGAAGATCGCCGAACAGGCCGTGCTCGCCGCCAATGACGCCACGCTGGCGACGGTCGCATTGCGGCCGCGGCTGATCTGGGGCGTCGGCGACAACCAGTTGCTGCCACGTCTGGTCGAGCGTGCCCATGCCGGGCGCCTGCGCCTGGTCGGCAGTGGGGAGAACCTCATGGACAGCACCTATATCGACAACGCCGCGCAGGCGCACTTCGATGCGTTCGCGCAGCTTGCGCCCGGCGCCGCCTGCGCCGGCCGGGCGTATTTCATCAGCAACGGCGAGCCGCGCAGCGCGCGCGCGATCGTCAACGGGCTGCTGCAGGCGGCGGGCGCGCCGCCGGTGACCGCGACCATTCCGTTCCGCGCCGCGTACGCGATCGGCGCGGCCTGCGAAGGCCTGGGGACCGTGCTGCCGCGGCGCGGGGAGCCGCCGATGACCCGGTTCCTGGCCGAGCAACTGGCGACCACCCACTGGTACGACATGGCCCCGGCGCGGCGCGATTTCGGCTATGTGCCGGCGGTGTCGATCGATGAGGGTCTGGCGCGCCTGCGGGTGGCGCATGCAGGCAAGGGCTGATGTCAACGAGACGCCAACGCGCGACCGCTAGAATGCGCCGATGAACGAAGCCCGCACGCCGCTGGATTCCCTCAAGCCGCTGGCCGGACGTGCGCTGGAGGCGGCCCTGAACCGCGCGCTCGCGCTGGATCCGGAAACCCGCGACGGCCTGCGCGCGCTCGACGGCCGCAGCGTTTCGCTGCACCTGGCCGCCCCGCCGCTGGCGTTGCAGGTGCGGGTGCGCGCAGATCGCCTGCAGGTGGGTCCGGTCGATGCGCTGGTCGAGCCCGACCTGTCGGTGCGCAGCACGCTGGGAGGCCTGCTGTCGCAACTGCCGGCGATGATCGGCCTGGGCCGCGACGATGCCGCCGCGCCGGTCGGCAAGCTGCGCATCGAGGGCGATGCCGACCTGGCCCGCCGCCTGCAGCGCCTGGCCGGGCGTTTCGATCCGGACTGGCAGCAGCCGTTCGTGTCGGTTCTTGGCGACGTGGTCGGGGTGCAGGTGGCCAATGCGATCGCCGCGGCACTGCGCCACGCGCGCGGTGCGGCCGGCGACTTCGCCGCCACCGCGGCCGAATACGTGACCGAGGAATCGCGCGACGTGGTGCCGCGCGACGAGCTCAACGCGTTCCACGACGACGTCGATACCCTGCGCGACGATGTCGCGCGCACTGCGGCGCGGGTGGCGCGCCTGCTGGCGCGCGCGGGCCGCTCGGCATGAGTGCGGACTCCATGGCGTCGCGTCGCAGGGGATCGCACGAATGAGATCGCACGCATGAGGCCGGCGCTGCGCGCCTGGCGCATCGGCCGGGTGCTGTTGCGCTACCGGCTCGACGACCTGCTCGCCGGCAGCGCGCTGGAGCCGTGGCTGAAGCTGGCGCGGCCGTTCGTGCCGCGCGCCTCCAGTGCGATCGCGGCGATGAGCCCGGGCGCGCGCCTGCGCCTGGCGCTGCAGGAGCTCGGGCCGATCTTCGTCAAGTTCGGGCAGATCCTCTCGACCCGCCGCGACCTGGTGCCGCCGGACATCGCCGACGAACTCGCCCAGCTGCAGGACCAGGTCGCGCCGTTCGACGGCGCGGTCGCGCGGGCGATCGTGGAGCGCGCGCTGGAGCGGCCGATCAGCACCGCGTTCGCCAGCTTCGAGACCGAACCGATGGCGTCGGCGTCGATCGCGCAGGTGCATGCGGCGACCCTGCCGGCGGTCGATGGCGCCCCGCCGCGCGAAGTGGTGGTCAAGGTGCTGCGCCCCGATGTGGAGAAGCAGATCGCCGGCGACATCGCCCTGCTCAAGGTGATCGCCGGCGTGGTCGACCGCACCCACCCCAGCGCCGACAAGATCCGCCCGCGCGAGATCGTGGCCCAGATCGAGAGCACGCTGGCGGCCGAGTTGGACCTGCAGCGCGAGGGCGCCAACGCCAGCGTGCTGCGGCGGTTCTGGCTCGACAGCGACGACCTGTACGTACCCGAGGTGATCTGGTCGCACACCGCCGAGCGCACCCTCACCCTGGAGCGCGTGCGCGGGATCCCGTCGGATGACATCGCCGCGCTGGATGCGGCCGGCATCGACCGCCATGCACTCGCGGCCAAGGGCGTGCGGGTGTTCTACACCCAGGTGTTCCGCGACAACTTCTTCCACGCCGATGCGCACGCGGGCAACATCTGGGTCGATACCGATCCGGAGCGGCGCGACAACCCGCGCTTCATCGCGCTCGACTTCGGCATCATGGGCCAGCTGTCGGAGGAGGATCAGTACTACCTCGCCGAGAACTTCATGGCGGTGTTCAATCGCGACTACCGCCGCATCGCCGAGCTGCACGTCAGCGCCGGCTGGATGCCCGGGCACATCCGCATGGACGAGCTCGAGGCGGCGGTGCGCTCGGCGTGCGAGCCGTACTTCACCCGGCCACTGGCGGAGATCTCGCTGGCCGAGGTGCTGGTGAAGCTGTTCCGCACCGCGCAGCGCTACGAACTGACTCTGCAGCCGCAGCTGATCCTGCTGCAGAAGACCCTGCTCAACATCGAGGGCGTCGGGCGGTTGCTGGACCCCAAGCTCGACATCCTCGCAGTTGCGCGCCCGGTGCTGCAGCGGATCCTGGTCGAGCGCTACAGCCCGCAGCGGCTGGCCAGCGAATTCCGCAAGCACCTGCCGGAGCTGGTCACCCACGCCCCCGAGATGCCGCGGCTGCTGCACGCGTGGCTGACCCAGCAGGTCCAGGGCAAGCACGAACTCAACATGCGCTCGCACGACCTGGCCGAACTCACCCGCGCGGTGCATGCCGCGCAGCGGCGCACGGTCGCGGCGATCCTTGGCACCGGGCTGCTGATCGCCGCCGCGCTGCTGTACAGCCTGGAGGCCGGCGGCCCGCGGCTGTGGTCGGTGCCGGCATCGGCCTGGATTGCCGGCCTCGGCGGGCTGTGGGCGCTGCTTGCGGCGTGGCCGCGCCGTCGGCCGGGGCATCCGCCGATCCACTGAACTTGCCTCGTTGCCGGGGGACGCGAAGCGCACTCTGGACCTCGGCAGTCCACGCCAGCCGGATCCGCTCGCGCGCGCTTTCTCGTGGCTTCGGCATGATCGGCGACAATGGCCGGCCTGCCCACGCATCACGCCCGCACATGACTTCCCCCGACGCCCTCACCGTGCTGCACGCCGATCACTGGCTGGCGGTGATCGACAAGCCCGCGGGCCTCATGGTCCACGACAGCGCGCTCGCGCGCGGCGAGACCGATTTCGCCGCCGACCGCCTGCGCGCGCAGTTCGGAAAGCCGATTTTCCTGGTGCATCGCCTCGACCGCGCCACCAGCGGCTGCCTGCTGCTCGCGTTCGATCGCCAGACCGCGTCGAGCCTGGGCAAGGTGCTGATGTCGCGCGAGGTCGAGAAGGATTACTGGGCGGTGTGCCGCGGCTGGCCGGAGCAGGAGGTCCTGGTCGATCACGCTCTGGACGGCGGCCCCGGCAAGCCGGTCAAGAAAACCGCGGTAACGCGGTTCACGCGCCTGGCGACCACCGAGCTTTCGCTGCCGTCGGCGGGCTTCGACACCTCGCGCTATGCCTGGCTGCGCGCGCAACCGGAAACCGGCCGCTTCCGCCAGATCCGCCGCCACCTCAAGCACCTCTCGCACCATCTGATCGGCGACAGCAGCCATGGCGACGGCCGCCACAACCGCGCGTTCCGCCGGCTCGGGATCCACCGCATGCTGCTGCACGCGCGGCGACTGGCATTCGTGCACCCCGCCAGCGGCGAGCGGCTGGAGGTGCATGCGCCGGTCGATGCCGAGTTCGCCAAGGCGCTCGCCCTGTTCGACGCCGTCGACGATGGCGTGACCCCGTCGACGACGGGCGCAGCGCCCGTCACCGCGTGAGCGTTACAGTCCGCCGATGAGCGATGCCGATACGCACCTGGCCGTCCCCGAGTCCGAACTGGTCGAGCGCTTCGTGCGCGCGACCGGGCCGGGCGGGCAGAACGTCAACAAGGTCGCCACCGCGGTGGAGCTGCGCTTCGACGTCGCCAACTCGCCGTCGCTGCCCGAGCCGGTGCGCGCGCGGCTGCTGGCCAAGCGCGATCGCCGCCTCACCCTGGATGGCGTGTTCGTGATCAGCGCGCAGCGCTTCCGCACCCAGGACCGCAACCGCCAGGATGCGCGCGAGCGGCTGGCGGCTTTCATCGACAGCGGACTGCGCGCGCCGAAAGCGCGCGTGGCGACCAGGCCGACCCGCGGCTCCAAGGAACGCCGGCTCGGTGCCAAGCGCGAACGCAGTACGATCAAGCGCGGCCGGGGCCCGGCGGACTGGGATTGATCCGCCGGCGACGCCGCATACCGACTTCACCTCCACGGAATTGACCGCATGGCACCACCCGCCGACGACATCGTGCTGAGCCTGCCGCCGAACGCGCCGCGCGTACCGCGCAACGCATTCACCCGCTGGCTCGGGCGCACGGTGCTGCGGCTGGGCGGCTGGCGCATGGACGGCGCGTTCCCGGACATTCCCAGGCTGGTGATGATCGCCGCGCCGCATTCGTCCAACTGGGACGGCCTTTGGGGCTTCGCGGTGAAGCTGGCGATGGGGCTGGACGTCAAGGTGCTCGGCAAGGACACGCTGCTCAAGATTCCATTGCTGGGGCCGGTGTTGGGGCGGATGGGAGTGATTCCGATCAACCGCAGCGCCGCCCAGGGCGTGGCGGCGCAGATGGCGAAGCTGATCCGCGGCTCCGACAAGCTGTGGCTGGTGGTGGCACCGGAAGGCACGCGCAAGCTGGTGGAGCGCTGGAAGACCGGCTTCTGGAAGATCGCCCATGCCGCCGACGTGCCGGTGCTGCCGGTGTACTTCCACTATCCGGACAAGGTGGTCGGGGTCGGGCCGACGTTCGACCTGAGCGACGACATGGCCGCCGACATCGCCCGCATCCGCGCCTGGTACCGGCCATGGCAGGGCAAGCACCATGGCGTCGAGTAGCGCCGGCGACACCGAACCCCCTGCGGCTGCGCCCGGGCCGCCCACGATCCTCGGCGCGGGCTACGTCGGCCGCGCGCTGCTCGCGCGCTTCCCGCACGCCGACGCCACCCACCGGCAGCCGACGCACGTGCCGCGCATCCACGCGTTCGACCTCGATCAGCCCCGCACCTGGGGCAATCCACCGCTGGCCGGGCGCACCGTGGTCTGGACGTTCCCGGCCGCGCCCCTGGAGTGCGTGCGCCGGTTCCACGGTGCGCACCTGCGCGATGCGGCCGGGTTGATCGTGCTCGGCAGCACGTCGGCGTATCGGCTCGGCGACGCAGGGGCGGTGTCGGCCGTCACGGTCGACGAGTCCGCGCCGCTGGACCTGGAGCAGCCGCGGGTGCAGGGCGAGGAGTGGCTGCGCGCGCAGGGCGCAACGGTGCTGCAGTTGGCCGGCATCTTCGGGCCGGGGCGCGAGCCGGTGGACTGGCTGCGCCGCGGGCGGATCAAGGACGGCGCCAGGCTGGTCAACCTGGTCCACGTCGACGACATCGTCAGCGTGATCGCGCATCTGCTGGTGCAGCCGATGCCGGGCCAGCGCCTCAATGTCGCCAACGGCGAACCGGCCGCATGGCGCGACCTTGCGGCCGAATGGAGACGCCAGGGCAAGGTGCCCGCCGACCTGGCGTTGCCGGACAGCCGCGCCGACGCGTTCGGCAAGCGCGTGGACGTCACCCGGCTGCGCGCGCTGCTGCCGGAGCACCGCTTCCGCCAGCCGTAGCTGGACGCGCGATCAGCGCTGCGACGGCCCGGTCTGGTCGTAGTCGTGGCGGGTGAACAGGTCCGGCTGGATCAGCTCGGTAAACGCGCGCGCCTGCGGTGACAGGTACTTGCCCTTGCGCACCACCACCCCGTAGCTGCGCGCGGGGAAGTAGCGCGCCAGCGAGCGCGCCGCGAGCCGCTCGCGGTCGGCATCGGTCAGGCAGATCGCGGTGACGATGCTGATGCCCATGTCCATCGCCACGTACTGCTTGATCACCTCCCAGCCGCCAACTTCCAATGCGACCGTGTAGGGGACCCGGTTCTGCTGGAACACCAGGTCGACCAGCCGGTACGTGGTGAGCCGCTGCGGCGGCAGGATCAGCCCGTACGGCGACAGGTCCTGCAGGGCCAGGTCGGGCTTGCGCGCCAGCGGATGGTCGCGCGCGGTGATCAGCATCGGGTCGAAGCGGTAGATCGGCGCGTAGTCGAGGTCGGCCGGCACGTCCAGCATCGAGCCCACCGCCAGGTCGACCGCGTCCGAGCGCAGCAGGTCCAGCCCGCCGGCGCCGGTGACGTTGTGCAGGCGCAGGCGCACCGCCGGCTGCGCGGCGCGGTAGGCCTCGATGATCTTCGGCAGCAGGTACAGGATCGTCGAGCTGCCGGCGGCGACGTTGAGCTCGCCGGCATCCAGCCCGCGCAGGCGCTCGCGCAGCGCGCCGCCGAGCCCGTCCAGCCCCTCCACCAGCGGCCGCGCCAGTTCGTACAGCTCCTGGCCCTCGCGCGTCAGCGTCAGCCGGCGCCCGCTGCGCTCGAGCAGGCGCACGCCCATCTCGCGCTCGAGCGCCTGCAGCTGCAGCGTTACCGCCGGCTGGCTCAGGAACAGCGCCTCGGCCGCGCGCGACACCGAACCCAGGCGCGCGGTCTGGCAAAACGCCCGCAGCGGCTTCATCCGGTCGCCTTTGTAGGCGAAGCGCGGGGTCGGAGCGCCTTGGTGGGCCACGTTTTCGCCTGAAGTATTTGGAAAACCAATACTAATCATTGATGAATCTAGTTTGTCAAATACCACACGTGACCGCATGGTGTCTGGCATCGCGTACCTACCCATTGAACGACCGGAGCCCAACCCGCATGGCTGCAGCTGTTTCCCCCCGCCCGTCGGATGCCGGCATCACCGCCGCCGGCACGGTCGAACTGCAGGCGACTGCCGCGGTCGCCGGCCAGGAGCAGCTGCTGACCCCGGCGGCGCTGGCATTCCTGGCCGGACTGCACCGGCGCTTTGAGCCGGCGCGCCAGGACCGGCTGCAGGCGCGCAGGCAGCGCCAGGCGTTTTTCGATGCTGGCGGGGCGCCGGACTTCCGCGCCGATACCCGCGCCATCCGCGAAGGCGACTGGCAGGTGGCGGCGATCCCGCCCGCGCTGCAGGACCGCCGGGTCGAGATCACCGGGCCGGTCGACCCGAAGATGGTGATCAACGCGCTCAACTCCGGCGCCAACTGCTTCATGGCCGATTTCGAGGACAGCACCGCGCCGACCTGGCTCAACCTGCTGACCGGCCAGCGCGCGCTGCGCAAGGCCGTGGCCGGCACGCTGGACTGGATGGCCGCGGACGGCAGCCGGCACTACACCCTCAAGCCGTACCCGCAGCAGGCGGTGCTGATCGTGCGCCCGCGCGGCTGGCACCTGGACGAGAAGCACCTGCACGTCGACGGCGTGCCGATCTCCGCCAGCCTGTTCGACTTCGGCCTGTTCGCGTTCCACAACTCGGACGTGCTCGCCGCGAAGGATCGCGGACCTTATTTCTACCTGCCCAAGCTGCAGTCGATGGAGGAGGCGCAGCTGTGGGACGAGGTGCTGGCGCACACCGAGCAGGCGCTGGGGCTGGCCGCGGGCCAGCTCAAGGTCACGGTGCTGATCGAGACGCTGCCGGCGGCCTTTGAGATGGACGAGATCCTGCACGCGCTGCGCAGCCGCATCGCCGGACTCAACTGCGGCCGCTGGGACTACATCTTCAGCTACATCAAGACGTTCCGCGCGCACCGCGACAAGGTGCTGCCCGAGCGCGGCCAGGTGACGATGGCGCAGCCGTTCCTGCGCACCTACTCGGAACTGCTGATCCACACCTGCCATCGCCGCGGCGCGCACGCGATGGGCGGCATGGCGGCGCAGATCCCGATCAGCGGCGACAGCGCGGCGAACGATGCCGCGCTGGCGAAGGTGCGCGCCGACAAGCTGCGCGAGGTCGCGGCCGGCCACGACGGCACCTGGGTCGCGCACCCGGCATTGATCCCGCTGGCGCGCGCGATCTTCGACGAGCACATGCCCGGGCCGCACCAGCGGCACGTGCTGCACGCGGACCTGCCGGCGCTGGACCCGGTGCAGCTGCGCCAGCGGCTGATCGCCGCCCCGCGCGGCACGGTCACCCGCTCCGGCTTCGAGGGCAACGTCGAGGTCTGCGTGCGCTACCTCGCTGCGTGGCTGGACGGCAACGGCTGCGTGCCGATCCACTGGCTGATGGAGGACGCGGCCACCGCCGAAATCGCGCGCACCCAGCTGTGGCAGTGGCTGCATTACCCCGACCCGACCCCGGCGCACCACGCGCCCGCGCCGCCGCTGCACCTGGACGACGGCAGCGAGATCGATTTCGCCTTGCTCGAGCGCGCGCTGATCGGCCTGCCCAGCAAGCTCGGCGACCGCATGCACCTGCCCGGCGCCAGCCGCCTCAACGAGGCCGTGGGCATGCTCGACCGGCTGTGCCATGCCGACACGCTCGAGGAGTTCCTGACCATCCCCGCATACCGGCGCCTGGACTGAGCGGTCCATCGCCTGCGCATCGCCGCCGCAATCCCACCCCCACACACGGACCCGCCGCCATGACCACCGCCCTTCCGACCGCCGACCAACTCCGCAACGACTGGGCCCGCAATCCGCGCTGGGCCGGGATCGAGCGCACCTACTCCGCCGAAGACGTGGTCCGCCTGCGCGGGACCGTGGCGGTGGAGCATTCGCTGGCCAGGCTCGGCGCCGGCAAGTTGTGGAACTCCCTGCAACGCGAGGATTTCGTCAACGCGCTCGGCGCGCTGACCGGCAACCAGGCGATGCAGCAGGTCAAGGCCGGGCTCAAGGCGATCTACCTGTCGGGCTGGCAGGTCGCCGCCGACGCCAACCTCGGCGGTCAGATGTATCCCGACCAGTCGCTGTACCCGGCCGACTCGGTGCCGGCGGTGGTCAAGCGCATCAACAACACGCTGCTGCGCGCCGACCAGATCCAGTGCGCGGAAGGCTCCGGGGAAATCGACTTCCTGCAGCCGATCGTGGCCGATGCGGAAGCCGGGTTCGGCGGCGTGCTCAACGCGTTCGAGCTGATGAAGGGCATGATCGAGGCCGGCGCTGCCGGCGTGCATTTCGAGGACCAGCTGGCCTCGGCGAAGAAGTGCGGGCACATGGGCGGCAAGGTGCTGGTGCCGACCCGCGAGGCGGTCGAGAAGCTGATCGCCGCGCGTCTGGCCGCCGACGTCATGGGCGTGCCAACCCTGATCGTGGCGCGCACCGACGCCGAGGCCGCCGACCTGCTGACCTCCGATATCGACGACAACGACGCCGCGTTCGTCACCGGCGAGCGCACCGCCGAGGGTTTCTACAAGACCCGCAAGGGCATCGACCAGGCGATCAGCCGCGGCCTGGCCTACGCGCCCTATGCCGACCTGGTGTGGTGCGAGACCGGCAAACCCGACCTGGAATTCGCGCGCAAGTTTGCCGCGGCGATCCACGCCAGGTTCCCGGGCAAGCTGCTCGCCTACAACTGCTCGCCGAGCTTCAACTGGAAGCAGAACCTCGACGACGCCACGATCGCCACGTTCCAGACCGAACTGGCGAAGCTGGGCTACAAGTTCCAGTTCATCACCCTAGCCGGCTTCCACAGCCTCAACCACGGCATGTTCAACCTGGCCCACGGCTACGCACGCCGGCAGATGAGCGCGTTCGTGGAACTGCAGGAGGCCGAGTTCGCCGCCGCCGAACAGGGCTTTACCGCGGTCAAGCACCAGCGCGAAGTCGGCACCGGATACTTCGACGCCGTGACCCAGACCATCCAGGGCGTGCATTGCTCGACCGTGGCCCTGAAGGGATCGACCGAGGAGGAGCAGTTCCTCGCCACGGCCGCCGCCGCGTGATGGCTTGACCGCCCGGTTACCTGCCCGCACCCGGTGCCGCAACCGGAGAAGGGAAACGCGGATGATCGTTCTGGTCTCGGTATTAGTTGAGGACGAAAAGGAGGGCGCCCGCAACTACATGAGCAAGCCGAGGATCTGCGTGGGTACCTGCGGCTAATCGGTCTGCCGACAGTCAGACAGACGTGCACTCCACTGCTCAAGCGGCCTGGCTGGCCACTCCCCGGTCAGCACGACGGTAGCCAATCGCCTCGGTGAGATGCGCGGTGTGGATCAGCGGACTGTCGGCGAGATCGGCGATGGTCCGCGCCACGCGCAGGATCCGGTGCATCGAGCGCGCGGACAGCTGCAACAGATCGATCGCCCGTTCCAGCAGCAACTGGTCGGGCTCCGTCAGCCTGCAGTGCGCCATGGTCTCGGCCTGGCCCATTCTTGCGTTGGCCTTGCCGGCGCGGCTGCCCTGCAGCGCGCGCGCCTGCAGCACGCGCCCGCGCACCATGTCCGATGATTCTCCGTCGGGCGAATCGGGACGAAGCTCGGCGGGCGGCAGTCGCGGCACCTCGATGTGCAGGTCGATGCGGTCCAGCAGCGGTCCGGAAATCCGTGCCCGGTAGCGGCGGATCGCCTCCACCCCGCAGCGGCAGCGGCCGCTGGCATCGCCGGCCCAGCCGCACGGGCAC
>DATHRJ010000124.1:0-8009 GCA_035465455.1 Lysobacter sp. | reverse complement strand
ACGCCGGCAGCCGATGCGCGCGATCCGCGCGAATCGTGCCGCGGAGGACTACCCTGTCGGTCCGACCGTGCCAGTGAATGACCCGATGAACCCGCCCACCTATCTCGACGACAACCAGATCGAACGCCTCGCCAACCTGCTCGAGCAGCGCGCGGTGCCATTCAAGGGGTTCAACCTGGAAGCGCTCGACGGTTACCTGTCGGCGCTGGCCGTGGGGCCGGACAACGTGCCGCCGGAGGAATGGCAGCCGCCGGTGTGGGGCCCCACCCCGCCGCGCTGGGCCGACGACAACGAGCGCGCCCAGGTCGAGGCATTGCTGCTGGGCCACTACAACATGGCCAGCCAGCGCGTGCGTCATGGCGACGACGACCTGCCCGAGCACCTGGCGCCGCTGCTGTGGCTGCCGGAGGAGGTCGATGCCGAGGCCGAGAACGACGAGGAACTGGACGTTGGCCGCGACTGGGCGTTCGGGTTCTTCCGTGCGGTCGAGTTGCGCGAGGCGCAGTGGGACGCGTGGCTGGACGAGAACGAGTGGATGGACCAGATCTTCGCGCTGTTCGACCAGCTCGCCAGCGGCGAGGTGCTCGCCGAGGACCCGACCGCGCCGGCCACCCCGATCAGCTACCGCGAACGGCTGGAGATCATCGCCAGCCTGCCGGGGATGCTCGCCGACCTGCACCACCACCGGATCGAGGCGCTGACCCCGCGCGAGCCGATCCGACGCGCCGAAACCCCCGACCGCAACGAGCCGTGTCCCTGCGGCAGCGGCAAGAAGTTCAAGAAGTGCTGCGGCGCCTGAGCCGGCTCTTGTAGCCCGGGCAAGCAAAGCGCACCGGGACGCGCGCTCTGCCCCGCAGGGGCGCGGTCCCGGGTGCGCCGCGCTTGCCGCGCGACCCCGGGTTTTGCCCGCAACCGGCTTAGCCGCGACAATGCACGGCTGGCAGGTCCGGCGGCGCGCGCATTCCGCCCTGGTCCCGCACCCGCAACCGAGTCGACCCGCACCCATGTCCAGTACCCCGAAGATCATCTACACGCTGACCGACGAAGCCCCGCTGCTGGCGACCCAGTCGCTGCTGCCGATCGTCGCCGCCTTCACCGCCGCCGCCGGCATCATGGTGGAGACCCGCGACATCTCGCTGGCCGGGCGCATCCTCGCCCAGTTCCCGGAGTGCCTGGACGAATCGCAGCGGATCGGTGACCACCTGGGCGAACTGGGCCAGCTGGCGACCACGCCGGACGCGAACATCATCAAGCTGCCCAACATCAGCGCCTCGGTGCCGCAGTTGCGCGCCGCGATCACCGAACTGCAGCAGCAGGGTTTCGCGTTGCCCGATTACCCCGAAGAGCCGGCCAACGAGCGCGAGCGCGACATCAAGGCGCGCTACGACCGGGTCCAGGGCAGCGCGGTCAACCCGGTGCTGCGCGAGGGCAATTCCGACCGGCGCGCGCCGTTGTCGGTGAAGAACTACGCGCGCAAGCACCCGCACCGGATGGGCGCCTGGAGCGCCGACTCGCAATCGCACGTCGCGCACATGGACGCCGGCGACTTCTACGGCAGCGAGCGCTCGGCGCTGGTCGAGCAGGCCGGCAGCGTGCGGATCGAGTTCAGCGGTGCCGACGGTGCCACCAAGGTGCTCAAGCCGAAGGTCGCGGTGCAGGCCGGCGAGGTGATCGACGCGGCGGTGATGAGCGCCGGTGCGCTGTCGGACTTCCTCGACGCGCAGATCGCCGACGCGAAAAGCCGCGACGTGCTGTTCTCGCTGCACCTGAAGGCGACGATGATGAAGGTCTCCGACCCGATCATCTTCGGCATGGCGGTCACCCGGTTCTACCAGCCCGTGCTGGAGACCCATGCCGCCGCGCTCGAGCAGGTCGGTTTCGACCCCGACAACGGCATCGGCGACCTGTACGCACGCATGACCGCGTTGCCGGCCGACACCCAGGCCCGGATCCGGGCCGACATCGATGCGCTGTACGCGCAGCGCCCCGCGCTGGCGATGGTCAATTCCGACAAGGGCATCACCAACCTGCACGTGCCCAGCGACGTGATCGTCGACGCCTCGATGCCGGCGATGATCCGCGACTCGGGCAAGATGTGGAACGCCGCCGGCCAGCTGCAGGACACCAAGGCGGTGATCCCGGACCGCTGCTACGCCGGCATCTACCAGGTCGTGATCGACGACTGCAAGGCGCACGGTGCGTTCGACCCGGCGACCATGGGCAGCGTGCCCAACGTCGGCCTGATGGCGCAGAAGGCCGAGGAATACGGCTCGCACGACAAGACCGTGCGGATCGCCGCCGACGGCGTGGTGCGGGTGATCGACCAGGCCGGTCACGTGGTGTTCGAGCATGCGGTGCAGGCCGGCGACATCTGGCGCATGTGCCAGACCAAGGATGCGGCGATCCAGGACTGGGTGAAGCTGGCCGTCAGCCGCGCGCGCCTGAGCGCGACCCCGGCGGTGTTCTGGCTGGATTCCAACCGCGCCCACGACAGGCAGGTGATCGCCAAGGTCGAGCGCTATCTGCAGGACCACGACCTCACCGGCCTCGACATCCGCATCCTGTCGCCGGTGGACGCCATCGCGCTGTCGCTGCAGCGCATCCGCCAGGGGCTGGACACGATTTCGGTCAGCGGCAACGTGCTGCGCGATTACCTGACCGACCTGTTCCCGATCATGGAGCTGGGCACCAGCGCCAAGATGCTGTCGGTGGTGCCGTTGATGGCCGGCGGCGGCCTGTTCGAGACCGGCGCCGGCGGCTCGGCGCCCAAGCACGTGCAGCAGTTCGTGCAGGAGAACCACCTGCGCTGGGATTCGCTGGGTGAGTTCCTGGCGCTGGCGGCCTCGCTGGAGCACCTGGCCGAGCGCTACGGCAATCCGGCCGCCGGGGTGCTGGCGCGGACGCTGGACCAGGCCAACGGCCAGTTCCTCGACAGCGACAAGTCGCCTTCGCGCAAGGTGGGCGAACTCGACAACCGCGGCAGCCACTTCTACCTGGCGATGTACTGGGCGCAGGCGCTGGCCGCGCAGGACGACGATGCCGCGCTGAAGGCGATGTTCATGCCGCTGGCGCAGGCGCTGGCCGCGAACGAGGCCACGATCGTGGACGAACTCAACCGCGTGCAGGGCAAGCCGGTCGAGATCGGCGGCTACTACCACCCCGACCTGGCGCTGCTGGGCGAGGCGATGCGGCCGAGTGCGACGTTCAATGGTTTGCTGCAGATGCTTCGCACGCAGTAGCCATGATCGGGCGCCCGATGCGTCCCTCGCAAAGCAGAAGGCCCGGGCTTCCCGGGCCTTCTGCAATTAGCTTCGCACTCACCGGGCCGGGTCAGCCGGCGGCGGCAACGCGGAACCGCGGCGAACCGCGTCCCGGTGCCGTTCCACGACCGCCAGCAGGCCGTTCTCGTTGCGCCGGTGCAGGCCGCTTTCGCCCGATCGCAGGCGACTGCTGGATTGCTTGTAGCCGGACCTGGCCGGTGGGCGGGGCAGGCCGATCCCGTTGCTGGTGAACAGCTGCATGACTGACTCCGGTGTATGGGGGAGGGTTTGCCTTCCGTGGCATGCGCGCTCGTCCTGAGGCCGTCACGCTAGAGGCGGCGCATGACACGGTCGTGCCTGCGGCTTTGCAGTTTTCTTGCACGCATTCGCGCTCAACCGCATGCGCGCAGCGGCAGAGAATCGTTCGCGGATGCGACCGACGGCCTCGCCGGTGCGGCGGTCCTGGGGCGATCGGCGTGGCCTGCGTGGCCGAGCGGGGCGAAGGCCCTGGCCGATGCCACGCGGTTGCCGTAGCCCTGCGAATAGGTGGACTGCACTTCGTCGGCGTCGTGCGCCCGGCTCGGATAGTCGTGCAGGAACAGGATGTTGGTGAAGAGGCTCATGGCGGGCTCCGTGGAAGCGCGACATTCCGGGATGGACAGGTCGCTTGACTGGATTGCAAGATAAGCATCTGGACATCGCTGGAAAAGCGACGTTTTTGCAAACCAGACTTGAATCAGATTCAAAATTGGTCGACCGATGATCCGTCCACCGCTGCACGCCCTGCCGGGTTTCATCGCCGCCGCGCGCCTGCGCAACCTGTCGCGCGCGGCCGATTCGCTGCACCTGACCGTAAGCGCGTTGAGCCATCAGATCCGCGGCCTCGAGGAGCGCGTCGGCCTGCGCCTGTTCGTGCGCGGCGCGCGCGGGGTCGAGCTGACCGAGGACGGCCGCGCCTTGTTCGATCGGATCGCGCCGCACCTGGACGCGATCGAACACGCGCTGCAGCCGTTCCATGCGCGCCGCGACGACGCGCTGACGCTGACGCTGATGCCGTCGTTCGCATCGGCGTGGCTGGTGCCGCGCCTGCCGCGGTTCCTTGCCGCGCATCCGCAACTGGAGATCAGCCTGCAGTCCAACGTCGCGGTGGTCGACCTGCAACGCGAGACCACGATCGATGCGGGCCTGCGCTTCGGCCCCGGCCAGTGGCCCGGCGTGCACGCGGTGCACCTGTTCGATGACTGGGTCACCCCGGTCGCAAGCCCGGCGCTGATCGATCGGCTCGGGCGCCCGACCCTGCAGACGCTCGGCGACTTCCCGTTGCTCGGCGCGCCCGGAGGCCAGTGGAGCGCGTGGTTCGAGCAGTTCGGTGGCGTCCTGCCGGCGCGCTTCGTCGCCAGCTTCGACGATTCCGAGAACCTGCACCGCGCGGCCGCTGAAGGCCTGGGCATCGCGCTGGGGCGGATGACGCTGGCGCGGCCACTGATCGAGGCCGGGCGCCTGGTCACGCTGTTCGACACTCGCCTGAAGGCCGACTACGGCCACTACCTCGTGTACCCGCCGCGCTCGCACAACCACGCCGGCGTGGCTGCATTCCGCGACTGGCTGCTGCACGAAGCGCGGGAGTATGCCGGGCGCGAAGCGATGCCGCCCGCCACCCACACGATTCCGGCGGCAGCCGCCGACACCCGCCGGACCCGCCGCAAGCGGTGAGACTTCGGCCTGGGTTAGGCTGAGGGCCATTCCAGATGCGAGGCGTCCCATGAACCGACTGCTGCTTGCCGCGCTGCTCCCCAGCCTTCTGGTCGCCTGCACCTCCACCCCGCCAGCGCCTGCAGGCGACGTGGCGGCCTCCGCCGCGATTGATGCCGCCGTGGCAGGCGACTGGCGCGACCCGGCCAACGTCGCGCGCGACGCGTATCGCCATCCGCGCGAGACGCTCGCGTTCTTCGCCGTGGCACCGCACCACACCGTCATCGAGATCACCCCCGGCGGCGGCTGGTATGCCGAGATCCTGGCGCCGTACCTGCGCGAGAGTGGCCAGTACATCGCCGCCGTCGTCGATCCGGCGGCGCTGCCCGAGGGCCGCGGCCGCGACTACCAGCAGAACTCGCGCAACACGCTGGAGGCGAAATTCGCCGCCGCCCCGGCCCAGTTCGACCGCGCGCGCGTGGTCGCCTACGACCCCGCCAAGCCCTCGTTCGGTCCGGCCGGTTCGGCCGACGTGGTGCTGACCTTCCGCAACGTGCACAACTGGCGCGGGGCCGGCCAGGCCGAGGGCATGTTCCAGGGCTTCTTCGACGTGCTCAAGCCCGGCGGCACGCTCGGGGTGGTCGAGCACCGCGCCGCCACGGACGTGCCGGCCGACGACAGGTCCGGCTATGTCGGACAGGCGCAGATCACGGCGATGGCCCAGGCCGCGGGCTTCGTGCTGGATGGCAGCAGCGAGGTCAACGCCAACCCGCTCGACACCAAGGACCATCCGGACGGGGTGTGGATGCTGCCGCCGAACAACCGCCACGACGCCGCCGACGCGGACAAGTACCGCCCGATCGGCGAGAGCGACCGGATGACGCTGCGCTTCGTCAAGCCACGCTGATCTGCCGCGAACGCGATTGCAGCCTGCGCGACGGGCGCGGCTTTCGTGACTGTCGTCGCCCCGGATTGGGGTTCACTATCGCTCGAGGCGCCCGGAAACCGCGCCAGGACAGGCCGGCATGCTGATTGCCTTCAACAAGCCGTATGGGGTGCTGTGCCAGTTCACCGACCGCGGCGATCCGCCGCGGCCGACCTTGGCCGGCTACGGGCTGCCGCCGGGCATCTACCCGGCCGGCCGCCTGGACCACGACAGCGAGGGCCTGCTGCTGCTGACCGACGACGGCGGACTGGCGCACCGGCTCACCGATCCGCGCCACAAGCAGCCCAAGACCTACTGGGTGCAGGTCGAAGGCGAGCCCGCGCCTGCGCAACTGGCCGCACTGCGCGCCGGCGTGGCACTGAACGATGGGCCGACCCTGCCGGCGCAGGCGCAGCGGATCGAGGCGCCCGCGCTGTGGCCGCGCGAGCCGCCGGTGCGGTTCCGCAAGACCGTGCCGGACGCATGGCTGGAACTCACGATCCGCGAGGGCCGCAACCGCCAGGTGCGACGCATGACCGCAGCCGTGGGCCTGCCGACGCTGCGGCTGGTGAGGGTTGCGGTGGGGCCGCACCGGCTGGGCGAACTGGCTCCCGGGCAATGGGTGGCAGTCTGAGCCACCACGCCGCTGCCTGAACCATTAAGCTTCGTCAGGGCAGGTCCGGCCATGAGTCCCGTGGAGTCGGCCGATTCTGTTAATTTGCGTTGCACGCGGTTCTTCACGCGCCGGAGCGCCATGCCCAGGGAATGGCTTAACGTGACAAGCAGGTCGATATGAATATAGGCGCCGCGATGTTGGGCAAAGTGCTGGTCGTTGACGACCAGGCAGCGAACCTGCGCGTGGTCAGCGCCCTGCTGTCGCGCCAGGGCTACGTGGTGACCACCGCCGCCAACGGCGAGGAGGCCCTGGCGCGCTACGCCGAGTCGGTGCCGGACCTGATCCTGCTGGACATGATGATGCCGGGGATGGACGGCTTCGAGGTGCTCGCCGCGCTGCGCGCTGATGCCTCGTTCCTGCAGGTCCCGGTGGTGTTCGTGACCGCCGCGCACGATCGCGAGCTGCTCCTGCGCGCGTTCGATGCCGGCGTGGTCGATTACGTGACCAAGCCGTTCCTGCCCGAGGAACTGCTGGCCCGGGTCAACGCGCATATCGGCCTGAAGCTGACGCGCGATCGCCTTGCGCGGGTCGCCCGCGAGCGCGAGGAACTGGTCAACCTGGTCGCCCATGACCTCAAGAATCCGCTCAGCAGCGTACTGTTCGCCAGCGAGATGATGCGCACCGGCGCATGCAAGCCCGAGCGCGTGCCGCGCTACCTGGAGATGATCCACGAGAGCGCCGACGACGCGCTCGGCTATATCCGCCACTACCTGGAAAGCCAGGCGGGCGCAGCGGCGGTGAATGACGCCCATGTCTGCGCCGACCTGGGCGGCACGCTCGACTGGCTGGTGCGGCGTTACGAGATGCAGCTCGATGCACGCGGCATCCGTGTCGAGCGTTCGTCGCCGCCGCCCGGCGTTCGCGTTGCGATCGACGAGCGCGTGCTGCGCCAGGTCAGCGAGAACCTGGTCAGCAACGCGATGAAGTACGCGCCGGGTGGCGACCTGTTGCTGGCCGGGCAACAGGGAGCGCCCGGCTACTGGCAACTGATCGTCGCCGACCGCGGCCCCGGCATTCCTGCCTCGCGCCAGCGCGAGCTGTTCAAGCCGTTCACCCGGCTGCACGACGTCGACGACGGACTCTCCAGCGGGCTGGGGCTGTCGCTGGCCAAGCAGATCGTGGTCAATGCCGGCGGCCAGCTGTGGTACGAGGACCGCGAAGGCGGCGGCGCGCGCTTCATCGTCGAGCTGCCCGAAGCATCGGCCTGAGCCGCGCCCGGTCGCGCACGACAAGACGCCGGCCCTGGGCCGGCGTCTTGTCTTCTGCTGCCGCGGACGACTGACGTCCGCGGCTGTGGAGCACGGGTGTCTGCTGCGCCCGTTGACCTCACCAACTCACTGCACGGGCGCGCTCGTCTTGCGCGCGCGGCTGCCGGCAGTGGTCTTGCGCGGTTTCGCCCGCGACTGGCCGTTGCCGGTGCTGCTCGGCTTGGCGCCGGTGCGGCGCGCCTCGACCC
>DATHRJ010000123.1:0-4610 GCA_035465455.1 Lysobacter sp. | reverse complement strand
ACGCTGGAACCCGCTGCTGTGGTTCGGCGTCACCCGCAACCAGATCCTCGCGACGGTCACGCCCAGCCACGACAGCGGCAGCGGCAGCGTGACCCTGATCTGCGAGCCGGAAAATCCGGCGTGGAGCGACTGGTTCCTGGTAGACGACGGCACCAACTTCGAGAACGCCGAAGCCGTCACCCGCGCCATCAGCCGCCGCGTGGCCGAGCGCCGCCGCAGCGAGAAGACGCAGGCGGTGCAGACCGCGACCGAGAAGGAACTCACCGTCGCCAAGCTCAGCCTGCTGCACGCGCAGGTGGAGCCGCACTTCCTCTACAACACGCTGGCCAGCGCGCAGCTGCTGACCCGCAGCGACCCCGCGCGCGCCGACGCGATGCTCGGTCATTTGATCCAGTACCTGCGCCACTCGCTGCCGCGCACCGACGACGAACAGTCCACGCTCGGCGCGGAACTGGAACGCGCGCTGGCGTACCTTGAGATCCTCAAGATCCGCATGGGCCCGCGCCTGTCGGTCGAGGTCGACGTGCCCGAGAACCTGCGCGCCACGCCCTTGCCGCCGATGATGCTGCAGACGCTGGTGGAGAACGCGATCAAGCACGGGCTGGAGCCGCGCACCGCCGGCGGCACCGTGTGGATCCGTGCACGCCGCACCGACGGCGCGGTCGCGGTGACGGTCGCCGACGACGGCGACGGCTTCAACACCGGCCCCAATGCCCGAACCAGTGGCACCGGCATCGGCCTGAAGAACGTGCGCGAGCGCCTGCGCCTGGTGTACGGCAGCGACGCCGCGTTGTCGGTGGTCGCCAACTTCCCCGCCGGCGTCGCCGCGACGATCACCGTGCCCGCCAGTGTCGAACCGGAGGTACGCCATGTCTGATGCAACCACCACCTGCGTCGTCGCCGAGGACGAGGCGCTGCTGCGCCAGTCGCTGGTCGACCAGCTCGGACGCGCGTGGCCGCAACTGCGCATCGTCGCCGAATGCGAGGATGGTGCCTGCGCGCTGGAGGCGCTGGCCGACCACCAGCCCGAAGTCGCGTTCCTCGATATCCGCATGCCGGGCCTGAGCGGGCTGGAAGTCGCCGCGGCGGCCGCGCAGGTCAGTCCGCGCACGCAGATCGTGTTCGTGACCGCCTACGACCAGTACGCGATCGATGCGTTCGAGCGCGGCGCGATCGACTACCTGCTCAAGCCGATCGCGCCCGAGCGGCTGGCCGCCACCGTGCAGCGCCTGCAGGCCCGCAGCGGCGATCACGATGCCGGCGCGCTGGCGGCGTTGCTCGACCGGCTCGGCAAGTCGCTGCCGCGCAGCGACGGCCCCGAGCCGCTGACCTGGCTCACCGCCAGCGCCGGCCGCGAAACCCGGCTGATCCTGGTCGACGACGTCGCCTACTTCCGCGCCGACAACAAGTACACCACCGTGGTCACCGCCGACGGCGAGGCGCTGCTGCGCACCCCGATCCGCGAGTTGCTGACGGTGCTCGACCCGAACACGTTCAAGCAGGTCCACCGCTCGACCATCGTCAATCTCAAGGCGATCGCCGGCATCGTCCGTGACGACAGCGGCCGCGGCACCGTGCGCCTGAAGTCGCGGCCCGAAACCCTGCCCGTCAGCGCGCCGTTCATGGCGCTGTTCCGGCACATGTGACCCACGCGCTCAACGCCAGATCCTGGCGTCCGCGCTACGCGCCACCGAGGTGACCCATGACCAAGCTCCTGTCCCTGTGCTATTTCCTGCTCTCGCTGTACGGCTGCGATGTCGCCGGCAGCACCTACGTCCATCGTGCCAGCAGCAACGGAGCCGACACCCTGCACAGCAAGGTGGTCGCGCAGCCCGGTGTCGCCCGCTTCGAGTGCCTGCGCAGTGCCAGCGGGCAGTGCCACTACACGCTGTTCCCGCGCAGGTGCGCGGCGGCCGCCGCGGGAGCGACCGCCGCCGCTTGCCCGTCCGAGCCGATCGCGCAGTTCTCGCTCGCCAACGGCGACAGCCGCCTGATGCCAGGCCTGCAGCGCTTCCGCCTGTGCGTGAGCGCCCGGGATGGAGCACCTGACCCGGGCTGCGATCCGGCGGAGCCGATCGCTTCGCGGTGACGGTGCACGAACCCGGTGCAGCGCGATGCGCTGACTTCCCGCCGCAACCTTCAGGACCGATCGCGCGCACCGGGCGGCTGCCTTTCGCGTTGGAGCAGGTCGGGCCACATCGCAGGCGGCCGGCGAAGCCGTGCAAGGGCAGCCCGTCAGGTGACGGCCTCATGTCGGGCCGCGCGAAAGTCGGGACGCGCCTGACCTTCACCCGACGTGTTTGCCGTGATCGGCGGTATTCGCGCCACGTGCGCATTTGCCGCAGCCGATGACCGGACCACAAGGAGCGCTCGCATGGCGACGACCAATACCCAGTCGGGCACCAACATCCATGAGATCGCCAGCGGCATCTACCGGATCAACACGCCGATCCAGCTGCCCGGCGATGCGGGCGCGTTCTCGTTCAATCAGTACCTGGTCGACGACGACGAGCCACTGCTGTTCCATGCCGGGCTGCGCGCGCTGTTTCCCCTGGTTGCCGAGGCCGTTGCGAACGTGATGCCGGTGGCGCGACTGCGCCACATCGCGTTCTCGCATGTCGAGGCGGACGAGTGCGGCTCCCTCAACCAGTGGCTGGCCGTCGCCCCGCAGGCCACGCCGTTGTGCGGCACGGTCGCGGCGATGGTGTCGGTCACCGACCTGGCGGACCGGCCGCCGCGTGCGCTCGCCGATGGCGAGACCGTGGCCCTGGGCAGCCACACCGTCCGATGGCTCGATGTCCCGCACCTGCCGCATGCGTGGGAGTGCGGACTACTGCTGGAGCAAGCCACCGGAACCTTGTTCTGCGGCGATCTGTTCACCCAGCCCGGGCGCGGCGAGGCCGCCGTGACCGAGGCCGACATCCTCGATTGCAGCGAGGCGTTCCGCCACGAGATGGACTACTTCTCGCACACGCGGCACGCCGGCACTTTGCTGGAGAAACTGGCACAGACCCAGCCGGGAACGCTGGCTTGCATGCACGGCAGTGCATGGCGCGGCGACGGCGCGGCATTGCTCAGGGCACTTGCCTCGACCCTGGACCGCGAGGAGGGATAACCCTGCGGCCGCATGCGCGGCGGCTTCAGCACGGCCTGCCGCGCGTCACGCGAGTGGTCGAGGCCACCGGCAACGGCCGCGGGCCGGCGATGGCGGCCACCGGCAGGTTGGGCGGCAGGTATCGGCAATCGGCGAAGGCAAGCCTGTCGAGCACCGACTGGTGGATGGCTTCACCGCCTCCGGCCAATTCCCCCACCGGCCGCCGCACCGATCCGAGCGCGCGGTAGGCCAGGGTCATCGAATCGTTGAGGGTCGAGTTGAAGCACGGACGGAAGTACGCGAGATAGTCCGCATCGAGTTCCAGCCCGAGGCCCTCGGCCCGCTCCGCCATCCAGTGCAACGCTTCGTTGGCCAAACCATCGGGCTGGTAGCCGCCACCGACATTGCAGTGCACGCCCGCGAACCACGCCTGCTCCAGCACCCCGGACCAGCCTTCAGGCCGCTGCCAGGCATTGACCTGGAACGCCTTCCTGCGCTCGTCGATGGCCATGGCGTGATACGCGTGCCGGACCTCCGGCGTCAGCGTCACCTGGTGGTAGCGGTACTTCTTGCCGTTGAACAGCTGCCCCAGCAGTCCGGGCGCGCCGAGGGCGCCGACGGTGTCCCAGACGCCCAGCATCCGGATCGGCGGTGCCGGCTGCACGTTGCCGGTTCCGCGGAAGGCGTGCTTCCACGCATCCGATCCCGGCGCGTGCCGGCTTTCGTAGCACGCGTAGATCTCCGGCAGGTAGTAGTCGTCGTCCTTCTCCAACAGCCCCACCTGGTGCAGGAAGCCGGCGAGCGTGCGCACGGTGAACGCGCCGCGGCTGAAGCCGAACAGGTAGATCTCGTCGCCACGGACGTAGTTGTAGACCAGGAACCGGTAGATCTCGCGGACGTTGTCCTCGATGCCCCTGCCGAATGCGCCCCCGGTGTACCGGTCGATGCCGCCGCCGGTGCCGACCCCGTCGAAATAGCCGACCAGCTGGTGGGTGCCATTCCCGGCCTGCACCAGCACCGCGCGCGCCAGCTTGGTTACGTTGGTCGGGCGTCGCTTGCCGGTCCGCCGGTCGACCTGGTCGCGCAGGTTCCAGGTGCCATCGGCACAGATCACGATACGTTTCATCTGGACGTCACTCCCTGACATGCGGCCCGCCGCACCAGCGTGACGGCTGCGAGACTTTATCAGCGGGCACGCCCACACACCGTTTTCTGCCGGGACAAGCGACGGATCGGGCGCACCCGGAGGCGGGCAAAGTCCTGCGCCGCCGACAGCCGATGTTGACGTGGGTCAACGAGCCGCGGCGCGTGCTGGCCTAGCGTCGGTGATGCCCGATGCGCGGGCACGCACAACGTCCCCAGGAGAATCGATATGGCCAGCAGGAGTCATGCCACCGGAACCCTTCCCGTGGCGCTGTTGATCGCGCTTGCGACCGCAAGCAGCGCGATCGCACAGATGCCCACCACACCGCCAGCGCCGACAGAGCTCGCAGAGCTGGAGACGATCACCGTGGTG
>DATHRJ010000122.1:0-6855 GCA_035465455.1 Lysobacter sp. | reverse complement strand
TTCGGCATCGCCCCTTCGACGGCCAGTGCTTTCCTCAACCAGCGGGTGCGCTGGGGCCAAGGCGCGATGCAGGTCATCCGCCGCGACTGGATGTTCCTGCGCCCACGCCTGACCCTGCCGCAGCGCCTCAACTACATCGCGTCGTCGATGACCTATTTCGATGGCTGGCAGAAGCTGGTGTTCTACCTGGCGCCGGTCTGGGTTTTGCTGAGCGGCACCATGCCCCTGCTCGCCAACGCCACCACGTTCCTGCTGCTGTTCGTCCCGTTCTTCGTTCTCAATTTCATCGTATTCGAGGAAGTCGGGCGCGGATACGGCCGATCCAGCACCATCGAGCAGTACAACATGGCGCGGTTCGCCGCTTTCGCCTGGTCCACGATCGGACTGGTGCGGCGCCGGCTGCCGTTCCGGGTGACCAACAAGGCGGGCAAGAGCCACGCGCCATCCGAGGCCCGATGGATGTCGCCGCAGATCCTGATCGGGCTGCTCAATGTCGCAGCCGTCGTCGGCGGCGTGCTGCTGTGGCGTTCGCGGCATCACCTTCCGGTCGACGGCCTGATCGCGAACCTGATCTGGGCGAGCGTCAACATCGTGATGGCATCACTGGTGGTGCGGTTCACCATGCTTCGCAGCCGCTTCCGCCGGCGCGAGTACCGCTTCCCGCTGCCACTGCCGGCGACGCTGACGCTGGACGGCCAGGCGATGCTGGCGGTCGTCGACGACATCTCGCCGGCCGGCTGCCGCGTCTATGGCCGCTTCCCGCCAGCACTGTGTCGCGACCAGCAGGTCACCGGCATGCTGCACCTCCCCAACGTCGAGGTGCCATTCCTGGCGACGGTGGCTGCGTTGATCCCAGGCGAGAACGGCACCGAAAGTTACACCAAGGCCTTGGGACTGGCGTTTGAGTGGACGGATATCGCAGCCCGGACCGAACTGGAGACATTCCTCTTCGGTTCCGACCTGCAATGGCAGCTGCATGGCTTCGAGGAAAGAAACCGCACACCTTCGGAGGCCGGTCGGGAGTTGTTCTCCAAACGTCGCAGCGGCGGCGGCCAGTACGGTGAGGACGGGCAGCTCAACTGGTCGGTGGCAATGGTCGAGGACGGTGGCCCGGTGTTGCTCAGCTGCCCCTTGGACAAAGCCTCCATCCGCGTTGTCGCAAGCCAGCAGCCGCCGACGCCGGGGCATGTCCTCATGCTCAGGACGCATACCCGCAGCGGCATCGGGACGCGCCGGGTGCGCGCGGGTCGCCTTGCCGCCACCCTGTCGACCCCGACCGGTCCGCTCTTCATCACCGAGGTGGAGCCGTGCTGATAGGCCGTGGCCTGCTTGCCGCAGGACTGTGCTGCGTCGCCCATCCGGCGATCGCCGAATCGGTGTGGATCGCCGGCGCCAGCGTTGCCGAGGAGACCGACGTCGGTTGGTTGGGGCGTGTCGGCCCCCTACCCGGCAAGCGGCTGGCCGATGGCTGGAGCCAATCGATATTCGTGGACTACGTCAGCTACGAATACGACGCGGGTACGCAGCGTATCAACGGCACTGCCAAGGGCATCAAGTTCAGCATCGGGCGCGAGTTCCGGGTCGAACGCGGCTATCTGGGGCTCGGCTTGGGGGTCGGCGCAAGCCAGACCAGACTTTCTCCCGACGATCCGGGCAATTCCAATCGCGGCACCAGCGTGCATCCGGTCGGCGAGTTCCAATGGCGTTCGGACGCGGACGCGACGTGGCGCAGCAGGGCGTATGCGCAGTACGTGTTCGGTGCTCGCCGGAGCTATGCCAACGCGTTCGTGGGCAGGCTGCTGCCCAACGGCATGGCGCTAGGCCCGCAGTTGTCCACCGGCGGCGATCCCAGTTACCGCATTTACGGCCTGGCACTTGCCCTGGATGGCTGGAAGCTCGGTCCGCTGGATGTCGGTGTCTATGCTGGTGCCCAGCACTCCGAAGGCGGCTCGACGCACCCGGAATTCGGCTTCAGCTTTTCCCTGTATCGCGGCGATTGACGTCAGGCCTGGAATAGCCCGGCACGGACGGCCAACGGCGAAGCGAGCGGCTATTGCCGCCGCGCTCGCCATTGCGGCCTGCACCGGCGCCTGCAGCCCGGCAGACGAACGCGGCATGGCCAAGGCCGCAACGCCGCCGGCGACCTGCGATGCCGATCGCCATGGCGCGCGCCTGATCCCCGCATCTGGAATCTGGTACGGGGTCAATCTCGATCTGTCCCGCGATTCGCCGGCACGTTACAGCGCGCGCCTGCAGCGGCGCCCTGCGGTACACGCCTCGTTCTCGCCCGTTCCGATCGATACGGCTAACGCGGACCATATCGACCAGATGGTCGACATGCTGATGCAATCGGGGGGAATGCTGCTGTTGACGCTGGAGCCGCACTCCGGGCTCGAACATGTCACGCCGGCGGTCGCCGATGCCATCGCCGCCCGACTGGCGGGATACAACGCCCGCGGCGTCATGGTCCTGTTGCGCTTCGCGCACGAAATGAATGGATCCTGGTACTCGTGGAGCCAGCAGCCCGCGCAATACGTCGCCACCTTTCGCCGGGTCGCGGAAGCGGTCCATCGTGATGCCCCGGGCACGGCGATGCTGTGGGCGCCCAATTACGGTGGCGGCTACCCTTTCGCCAATGGCCGCTTCCACGCCTCCCCCGACAGCCCAGCAATGCCGCTGCTGGATACCGACGGTGACGGAGCGCTGACCGGGAAAGACGATCCGTATGTGCCGTATTACCCCGGCGACGACGTGGTCGACTGGGTCGGAATGTCGCTGTATCACTGGGGAGCAGCATATCCGTGGGGCAGCAACGACGTTCCCGAACCCGGAAAGTTCGTCAGCATGCTCGAAGGCGACTACCACGGCAGCGCCGGGGACGAACGCGCATTGCCGAACTTCTATGTCGATTATGGCGAGCGACGGAACAAGCCGGTGGGAGTGTTCGAAACCGCAGCGCTCCATGCTCCCGGCGCAGGCGGCGCCGACGCGATGGCGTTGAAGTCCAACTGGTGGCGTCAGGTGTACGCGCCGGAAATCCCACGGCGGTTTCCACGATTGAAGATGATCAACTGGTTCGAGTGGGACAAGCACGAGGTGGAGATCGGCGGACGGGTCGACTGGGGAGTAACGATCGACCCCGTGCTGCGGGCGGCCTTTCGCGAGGCTTTGCCGGCCTGGTTGCGCTATGCCGGGGATATCGACTTCTGTGAGGCAGGTACCCCCAACTAGCTCTGCTGCATCATCGCCAGGCGATCGCGCAACACCTCCAGGTGTGCCGCGCCAGCCCCTCCGGGTGAAACCCGCGCGCGAAGGCTGGCATCGGGATCGCCAGCGATCCATGTCGCCGGATCGGCGGCCTGGCGGTAGGCATCGCGGAACGGCACGCCGTCGCGGGCGAGGTCCATCGCCAGATCGGTGGCGTACATCGATGGCTCCAGCGCGGCGTTCATGACATCCGGGCGCCATTCCAGGTTGCGCACCAGGTCTGGTAGCAACGACAGCGCGGCCAGGCCGCGGCCGAAGCCGTGCACCAGCGCGCCCTTGCCGATCTGCAGGTCGCGGTGATAGCCCGAAGGCAGCGACAGCAGATGCTCGAGCTCGGCCTTGGCTGCGGCGACGCTGGCGTAGCTGCCGCGCATCAATTCGATCACGTCCGGGTTGCGCTTGTTTGGCATGATCGAACTTCCGGTGGTGTACTGCGCCGGCAGCGCGATGAAGCCGAATTCCGCGCTCGCGAACAGGCTCAGGTCCCACGCCAACCGACGCAGGTCGAGCATCGCGCTGCCCAGTGCCTCGAGCGCGGCCAGTTCGAACTTGCCGCGCGAGAGCTGCGAATAGGTCGGCGACACCTGCAGTCGCCCGAAGCCGAGCACTGCGGTGGTGTGGTCGCGATCCAGCGGCAGGTTGACGCCATAGCCCGCGGCGCTGCCCAGGGGGTTCGCATCCACCCACTCGCAGGTCTGCGCCGCACGCAGTGCATTGTCGATGAACGCCTCGGCCCAGCCGGCCCACCACATGCCGGCCGAGGACACGACCGCGCGTTGCAGGTGGGTGTAGCCCGGCATCGGCAGCTGCGCCTCCGCTTCGGCGCGGGCGAGTGCGACCTGCGCCAGTTCCGTGCACAGCGCTTGCAGCCGGCCGAGCTTTTCCTTGAGCCATAGCCGTGTCGCAACCAGCACCTGGTCGTTGCGGCTGCGTCCGGTGTGGATCCTGCGACCGGTGTCGCCGAGGCGCTCGATGAGCCGGGCCTCGATCGCCGAATGCCCGTCTTCGTAGCGCGCATCGAGCACGAACGCACCACTGCGGAAATCCCGAGCAAGCTGCTCGAGCTCCTGGTCCAGCCCGGCCAACTCGGCCTCGTCGAGGATGCCGATCCGCTGCAGCCCCTGCGCATGGGCGCGACTGGCGGCGATGTCGTGCAGGAAGAACTCGCGGTCCAGCAGTACGTCATCCCCCGCGAGGAAGGCCTGGATGTCGGCGTCGATGGTGACGCCGGGCTTCTGCCAAAGGAGGTCAGACATGGGAATCCTTCGTGGTGACCGATGATGGCAGCGCAATACCGGTATGTTCCGCCAACCCGAACGCCAGGTTGAGGTTCTGCAAAGCCTGCGTCGCCGCACCCTTGAGCAGGTTGTCGAGCGTGGCGACCACGACCAGGCGCCGCCCGTCCGCGCTCAGGGTGAAACCGCCCAGTGCGGCGTGGTGGCGGCCGGCGCTCGCGCTGACCCACGGCGCCTCCCTCGACACCGTCACCAGCGGCTCGTGGCAATAGCGCTCGCGATAACGCGCCTCGACTTCCTGCTGCTCGAAGCTGCGGTCCAGATGCAGGTTCGCGGTGATCGTCAACCCGCGGAAATGCGGCGCGACGTGCGGCATGAACTCGATCGCGTGACCGAGCCGGTGCGCGACCTCGCGCTCGTGCACGTGGCCGGTCAATGCATACGGCATCAGGTTGTCGCGCAGCTTCTGCGGATCGTTCTTGTCCGATGGCGTGGTGCCTGCGCCGGAGTAGCCGGAGACGCCGAAGCACTGCACCGGGGCGTGCAGCACGTCCAGCATCGGCGCGATCGCCAGCTGCATCGCGGTCGCGTAGCAGCCGGGATTGCTGATCCGGCGCTGGCCGGCATAGCCGCTGCGTGTGAGTTCGGGCAAGCCGTAGTACCAGCGGCCATCAAAACGGTAATCGGCCGACAGGTCGACGATCACCGGCCCCTGCCCTGCCGGAAACGCCGCATCGAATGCATCCACGCACAGCGCCGCCTTGCCGTTGGGCAGTGCCAGCACCACCGCGTCGGCACCCAGCCGCGGCAGTTGCTCATGCGGTGGCGCGGTGAAACGCAGCTCGCCCGCATATTCCGCACTGTGGTCGGTGAGGTGCTGGCCGGCGAGTTCGCGCGACGACACATAGGTTAGTTCGAACGCCGGATGCCCGGCGATCAGGCGGATCAGCTCGGCGCCGACGTGGCCGCGCGCGCCGACGATGCCGATCGATGTTCGGCGCGTAGTGTCAGATGGCATGAGCATGCCGCTCCAGCTTCGCATTCAGGTGCTGCCGCACCTCGGGCCATTCAACCCGGATGATCGAGAAGGCCACGGTATCGCGCACGCTGCCATCGGGCTGGAGCCTGTGGCTGCGCAACACGCCATCGAGCTTCGCGCCCAGGCCGGCGATCGCGGTGCGCGAGGCACCATTCCGTCCGCTGGTCTCGAATCCGACGCAGTTGCACTGCAGGTTCTCGAAGGCGTACCGCAGCAGCAACAACTTGGCCTCGGTGTTGAGCCCGGTCCGCTGCACGCGCCGCGCGTACCAGGTGTAGCCAATCTGCAACCGGGGCACCTTGGGGTCCAGCGCATAGAAGCGGGTGCTGCCGACCACGACGCCGTCGCTGTCGAGCACCACGAACGGCAGCGCCTCACCCTCGGCCTGCTGGGCCAGCGCGTGGTCGATGTAGGCAGCCTCGGTTCCGGGCCCCGGTACCGATGTGTACCCCAGATTCCACAACTCACCATCGGCTGCGGCGTCGCCGAGCGCGGCGGCATGCTGCGGCTGCAGCGGTTCGAGTCTTACCCGCAGGCCTGCGAGGAAAGGTGGCGTCGTCCAATCGTTCATGCGGGCAATCCTGTATCGATCAACGTGGAAGCACGCGCCCCGCTGTGCGCGACGGCGCGGGCGATTTCATCGAACCCTTCCAACCCGTACCAGAACACTTTCCACGGCCCCTGCTTGCAGCAGCCATCGGATTCGGCGTTGTAGAACGCGTTGACCGCGTTACCGTGTCGCGAGCGCCAGAACAACCGTGGATTCTCCTCGTGCATCACCTGCCAAACCGCCCGGCCAAGTCCCTCGCCCTGCGCGTCGTCGAGCACCGCGAACTTGTCCAGGTAAGTGCAGCCCGCACCGGCGGCGGTGGCATCGAGCAGGATGACCGCAGCACGGTAGTTTTCGCTGACATAGGCGCGGTGCAGTGGCGTGGTCTCGAAATAATCGTCGACCAGGCGGCGTCCGAACGCCGATTCGATCAGGCCGCGCAGACGCGGCAGATCGAGCTGGTCCCACGAACGCGCCTGCAGCACCCGCTCGCCGCGCCGCACCAGCGTGCCCGAGCCCTTGTGGGTGAACAGTTCCTTGGCCAGCTCCGCCGGCTGGGTGATCGATACAGAGGAAGTGAGAGGCAGCGTATCGAGCAGGTCCTTGATCTGCTCGATCTTCAGGCGCATGCCGCCGTTGATCCACGGCTGCGCGACCAGGTGCTCGTATTCGGTGGACAGGTTGATCGAATCGATCACCTGCCCCTCGCCGTCGAGCAGGCCGCCGGTGCCGGTCAGGAACACGATCTTTTACGGCTGCAGCAC
>DATHRJ010000121.1:0-4461 GCA_035465455.1 Lysobacter sp. | reverse complement strand
GCTCGGCAGTTCGCTGGCCGCCAGTTCGCGCACCGCCAGCCGCTGCAGCGTCGGCACGTCCGGCACCGCGATCCCCTGCGAGCGACCTGCGGTGTACAGCGTCACGTGTGGCGGCGGGATCGCCAGCTTGCGCCCCAGCAGGTCGGCCAAGGCATCGTAGAACGGCGCCAGCGCCGGCAGCTCGATGCGCTCGATGATCGCCCCGATCGCGCGCCCGCGGCCGCGACCGGCGAGTTCGCGCTTTTCCAGCCGCAGGTACTGGCCGCTGCGGCTGAAATCCCAGTCCAGCTTGCCGAACGCCTCGCGCACCGACTGCACGCGGAACCCGCGGCGACCGGGCTCGCCGTGCAGCGATTGCCCCAGCCCGCGCCCGATCAGGGTCACGTGCAGCTCGCGCTTGGGCTGGAAGGTGATGCCGTCCACGGTCACCGGGGAGGACGGCGGAGGCCAGCGCTCGGGCGGGATCGGCAGCACCAGGGTCTTCTGTGGCGTCCAACCGGGCCACGCGAATTGGGTCGTGACGTTCATTCCCGGCTTAACGCAGCCAAGCGGCAAAGGGGGACGCCCTGTTCAATATCCGGTGTCGTGCCTGCGTCGAACGGTGCAGACGGGCATGGCAACGGCTGGTGCCGGTCGGCCTGCTGTCCGGCATGACGAGCGGCCCGCTGCGCAGCACTGCCGCGCCGCCGAACCACCAGTCGATGCAGCCGATCGGCGGGGCAATATCGGAGCTTGGACGAGGATTTGCGCCGTTCGACCCGACTGCGCAGCCGCCCCGGAAGCCTCGGGGCCTAAAATGGCCAATCGCCGCGATCCCCTTGCCCTGGCCCACGCATGCTCCGACTCACCGACATCAAGCTGCCGCTCGACCATCCCGAATCGGCGCTTGCCGATGCGGTGCTGATGCGGCTGGGCATCGCGGCCGATGAGCTGACCGGCTTCACCGTCGCCAAGCGCAGCTATGACGCGCGCAAGCGCGGGGCGATCGTGCTGATCTATTCGCTGGACGTGGAGACGCCGCGCGAGGCGGAGATCCTGCGGCGCGAGACCGAGACGTTCGCGGCTGGCGCCAACGCAGTCGCGGGCAAGAGTGCGACCAAACCGAAACCGCCGGCGCTGATCAAGGTCACGCCCACGCCGGACACCACCTACCGGTTCGTCGCCCACGCGCCGGACGCTCTGCCGCTGCGGCCGATCGTGATCGGCACCGGGCCGTGCGGGCTGTTCGCCGGACTGGTGCTGGCGCAGATGGGCTTCCGCCCGATCATCCTGGACCGCGGCAAGGCGGTGCGCGAGCGCACGGTCGATACGTTCGGGCTGTGGCGCAAAAAGGTGCTGAACCCGGAGTCGAACGTGCAGTTCGGCGAGGGCGGCGCCGGCACGTTTTCCGACGGCAAGCTGTGGAGCCAGATCAGCGACCCCAAGCATTACGGGCGCAAGGTCATCGCCGAGTTCGTCAAGGCCGGCGCGCCGGAGGAAATCGCCTACGTCAGCAAGCCGCACATCGGCACGTTCCGGCTGGTGTCGATGGTCGAACACATGCGCGCGACGATCGAGGCGCTTGGCGGCGAGATCCGTTTTTCCAGCCGCGTCGACGACGTGCTGGTGGAAACCGACGCCAAAGGGGTGCGCCACGTGCGCGGCGTGACCCTGGCCGATGGCGAGCAGCTGCGCGCCGACCACGTGGTGCTCGCGATCGGCCACAGCGCGCGCGACACCTTCGCGATGCTGCATGAGCGCGGCGTGTTCCTGGAGGCCAAGCCGTTCTCGATCGGCTTGCGGATCGAGCACCCGCAACCGCTGATCGACCGGGCACGCTTCGGGCCGCAGGCCGGGCACCCGCTGCTGGGCGCGGCCGACTACAAGCTGGTGCACCACTGCCGCAATGGCCGCACGGTGTACAGCTTCTGCATGTGCCCGGGTGGCACCGTGGTCGCGGCGGCCAGCGAGCCCGGGCGCGTGGTCACCAACGGCATGAGCCAGTACTCGCGCAACGAGCGCAATGCGAACGCGGCGATCGTGGTCGGGATCACGCCGGAGGATTTCGCGCCGTACGGCGAAGGCCCGCTTGCCGGGATCGCGCTGCAGCGGCACTGGGAATCGCGTGCGTTCGAACTCGGCGGTGGCGAGTACGAGGCGCCGGCGCAGCTGGTCGGCGACTTCCTGCGCGGCCGGCCTTCGACCGGGCTGGGCTCGGTGCTGCCGTCGTACACCCCGGGCGTGCGCCTGGGCGATCTGGCGCAGGCCTTGCCCGACTACGCGATCGAGGCGATCCGCGAGGCGCTGCCGGCGTTCGACAAGCAGGTCCCGGGCTTCGCGATGGACGATGCGCTGCTCACCGGCGTGGAGACGCGCACCTCCTCGCCGCTGCGCATCACCCGCGGCGACGATGGCCACAGCCTCAACACCCGCGGGTTGTTCCCGGCCGGCGAAGGCGCGGGCTACGCCGGCGGCATCCTCTCGGCCGGGGTCGACGGCATCCGCACCGCCGAGGCGGTGGCGTTGAGCATCGCCGTCGGCGGGAGCGACGCATCCGCGGCCGCCTAGGTCGGCGACGCTTTCCACCTGCCAGCAGTCGCACCGTTCCGACCGGAGCCGGCGCGGTCCGCAACCGGACGACTTGCCGCATGACCGTGCGCGGCCGCGGTCCCGGCGTCGCGCTGTCGATGCCAATCGGGCGCGCGCGCTGCGATAAGCTCGGGCCCCGGGGCACACTCAACCGGGGAAACCAGCGCATGGACCACACCGTCATCCCGCAAATGCACGCTGCCGATCCGACCACGCCGACGCTGGTGCGCGCGGTCTCGCGCTGGCAGATCGTCGCCCTGTCGGTCAACGACGTGGTCGGCAGCGGCATCTACCTGCTGCCCGCGGCGGTCGCCGGCCTGCTCGGCGCCGGCGGCGTCTGGGCGATCCTGCTGGCCGGCATCGCGGTCGCGCTGCTGGTGCTGTGCTTCGCGCAGGCGTCGAGTTATTTCGACGAGCCCGGCGGCAGCTATCTGTATGCGCGCGAGGCGTTCGGGGCGTTCGCCGGTTTCGAGATCGGCTGGATGACCTTCCTGACCCGGATCGCTTCGGCGGCCGCGTTGAGTAGCGGGCTGGCGCTGGCGATCGCGCACCTGTGGCCGGCCGCGGCGGAAGGGTGGACCAACCGCGCGATCATCGTCGGGTCGTTGCTGCTGCTGACCTGGATCAACGTGATCGGCATCCGCTCGGCCACGCGTACCGCGGTGGTGCTGGTGATCGCCAAGCTGCTGCCGCTGCTGTTCTTCATCGTGGTCGGCGTGTTCTTCGTCGACTGGTCGCGCGGGCTGGCGGTCGAGGCGCCGCCGCTGCAGAACCTCGGCGAGGGCGCACTGCTGCTGTTGTTCGCCTACGCCGGTTTCGAGAACACCCCGTCGGCGGCGGGCGAGTACAGGAACCCGCGGCGCGACGTGCCGTTCGCACTGCTGACGATGATCACGCTGGTGACGCTGACCTACGCCGCGGTGCAGGTGGTGGCACAAGGCACGCTGCCGGGGCTGGCCGATTCGACCTCGCCGCTGGCCGAGGCGGCGGGCAGCTTTGCCGGGCCGCTGGCGGCGCTGCTGCTGACCATCGGTGCGGTGGTATCGATCTTCGGCACCAACAGCAACACGATGCTGTTCGGGCCGCGCTATCTGTACGCGCTGGCCGTGGACGGCTACGGCCCGCGTGCGCTGACCCGGGTGCACCCGCGTTACCGCACGCCCGCCGTGGCGGTGGTTGTGCAGGGCGCCCTGGCGATCGCCCTGGCGTTGTCGGGATCGTTCGTGGAGCTGGCGTTGCTGTCGGTGGTGGCACGCTTGTTCACCTACCTGGGTACCGCGGCGTCGCTGCTGGTGCTGCGCAAGCGTTTCGCCCACCGCGCCGGTGCCTTCCACCTGCCCGGCGGCCCGCTGATCCCGATCCTGGCGATGCTGATGTCGCTGCTGCTGCTGGCCGCGGCGAGCTGGGCCAATCTGGCGGCCGCGGCGATCGCGCTGGTCGTCGGCGCGGTGGTCTACCACTTCCGCCGGCAGCCGCAGGCACCGGCGACCGTGCCGGTGGCGGGCGACGCGCGGGACTGAGCGACCCGATGATCGACAAGCCGTACTCGCCCGCATGCGAGCGCAACCGTGAGCCGATCCTCGCGCAGCTGCGCGAGCACTTCGTCGATCGCCGGTGCGTGCTGGAGGTCGGCAGCGGCACCGGCCAGCACGCGGTGCACTTCGCCGCGGCGATGCCGTGGCTTGTCTGGCAGTGCAGCGACCGGCGCGATTACCTGCCGGGAATCGGGCTGTGGCTGGACGAGGCGGGGCTGGCGAACACGCCGGCGCCGGTGGAACTGGATGTTGCGCGGGGGCCTTGGCCGGTGCCTGTGCCTAGGCGTGTGCACGAGCGGCGCGAACCAGATCGCTTCGACGCAGCCTACAGCGCCAACACCCTGCACATCATGTCGTG
>DATHRJ010000120.1:0-1675 GCA_035465455.1 Lysobacter sp. | reverse complement strand
CTGGCGCGCCCTGCCGCTCCGCGACCGCTATCCTTGTCGGCCCGCCGCTCCCGCACTGAACGCCTTGACTCCTTCCGACGCTCCCGCACGCAATGCCAGCGCCAGCGCCAGCGCCCGCGCAGGCCGCACGCCCTGGCTGGGCGGTGCGTTGCTGGCGCTAGGCATCGGCGGTTTCGCCGCCGTCTGGATCATGCTCGGCGCGTTCACTTCCCGACAGAACAGCTGGATGGCGGTGCTCGCCGCGCTCGACCTCGCGTGGATGCTGCGCCTGGGCGGCTGGCGACCGGGCCCGCGACGCGCCGCGGTGGGAGTGGCGGCAACCGCCCTGACGGTTCTGGTGGCGAACTGGGGCATCACCGCGTCCCACCTCGGCCGCGCGATGGGGCTGCAGGCGTGGGAGTCGGCGCTGAAGCTCGGCTCCGACCATGCCTGGACGCTCGCGCAACTGGCTAACGATGGCGGCGACGCGCTGTGGCTCGGGCTGGCGCTGGTGATCGCGGCGTTCGCGTCGAAATGAACGTGAACGCGCGTCCTCAGTGCCCGCCGTCGAGCGCCTTGAGCTCGTGGATCAGCGCTCCGACCATCTCCGCACCGTCGCCATAGAGCATGCGGGTGTTGTCGGCATAGAACAGCGCGTTCTCGATCCCGGCAAAGCCGGTGCCCTTGCCGCGCTTGATCACCACGGTGTTCCTGGCGTTGACCACGTCGAGGATCGGCATGCCGTAGATCGGGCTGGCCGGATCGGTCTTGGCGACGGGATTGACCACGTCGTTGGCGCCGATCACCAGCGCCACGTCGGTGTTCGGGAACTCGGGATTGATGTCGTCCATGTCGACGATCAGGTCGTACGGTACCCCAGCCTCGGCCAGCAGGACGTTCATGTGGCCCGGCATGCGTCCGGCCACCGGGTGGATCGCGAATTTCACCTTGACCCCGCGCTCGATCAGCTTCTGGGTCAGCTCCCACACCTTGTGCTGCGCCTGCGCCACGGCCAGGCCGTAGCCGGGCACGATCACCACGCGCTCGGCGAAGCCCATCATCGCGGCGACATCCCCGGCCTCGATCGGCTTCTGCGAACCGCTGATCTCCTGGGCCTCGCCGCTGGCGCCGAAGCTGGAGAACAGCACGCCGTGGATCGGGCGGTTCATGGCCTTGGCCATCAACCGGGTCAGCAGCATGCCGGCCGCGCCGACCATGGTGCCGGCGATGATCAGCGCCTCGTTGCCGAGCACATAGCCCTCGAACGCGACCGCCAGGCCGGTCAGCGCGTTGTACAGCGAGATCACCACCGGCATGTCGGCGCCGCCGATCGGCAGCGTCATCAGCACGCCCAGCGCCAGTGCGACCACGAAGAACGCCACGATCAGCGGCAGGCTCAGCGACTGCACCACAAAGCCGCCGAGCACCACCATCGCCACGAACACCAGCGCGTTGAACAGCTGCTGGCCGGGGAACACCATGCGCCGGTCGAGCCGCCCGTCGAGCTTGGCCCAGGCGATCACCGAGCCCGACAGCGCGACCGCGCCGATCGCCGCGCCGGTCACCGCCAGTATCCGGGTGAACATGCCCGCCTCGGACAGCGCCAGCTGCACCGAGGCCGGATCGGCCGGCGCGACCATCGCCGACCAGCGCAGCAGCTCGACCGCGCCGATCGCCGCCGCCGAGCCGCCGCCCA
>DATHRJ010000119.1:0-5774 GCA_035465455.1 Lysobacter sp. | reverse complement strand
CCCGACGTTTGCTCCAACGCTGGAGCAATCCACGCACGGCCATCCATACATCGATCGGGTGCCGCCACGACGTGATCAGAGCCACGCGGAGGATGGCAGTCTCGAACGAACTCGCGCCGTGGAATCGGCCTCGCATGGGGCGGAACGCGCGGCCACGACTGCTTCGGCATTGCCGTGCAATGGAGCGGCCGCCTGGCGGAGTCATACCAGGCCAAGCCGGAGAAGGTGGCGGCCGAGGCCCTTCTGCAGCAGGCCCTGGTGCAGGCCGATGACGGCAGTTGGGAACGCATCGCGGTCGGCCGGGTGTATTACCTGGGTGGCATGAAGGACAAGGGTCAGGCCATTTTCGATGCGGTGCTGTCGGACAAGCCCGACCCCAGCGACCTGTTCCGGGTTGCCCGCGTGTATCGCGAAGCCGGCGAGTGGCCCAGAGCGAAGGCGCTGGTCGACCAGTCGATCCAGTTGAATCCGAAGGACGAGAAGGGCCTCGCGGAAGTCGGCGGGTACTACCTGATGAATGGCGATCGCGAGACGGCCGAAGCGCTGTTCGCACGATCCTTCGCGCTGGAAACCGAGTTGTGGGCGACGCTCAGTGCCGCCGGCGCATATCTCGGCGTCGACACGCAGTTGTAAGCCACCCGGCGAGGTTCGCCGCTTGGCTATCTGCAAAACAAGCCCCGCACAGGCCACGGTCTTGCGGGGCATCACAGCTGGGAGCGCATCGTGATCCGACGCCAAGCCCGGGGACAGGGTCGGCACCGGCAATCGACGCGGCCTGATGGCGGCTGCGATCGCGAGATTGGCGGGTGGGGCGGAGGCTGGCGTAAAAGCCCGCAGCCGGGTCACCTCGAACGCACGGACTCTTCGCGGTCCCGGGTGCACTGCGCTCACCCGGGGCAGCAAGTACGCTAGCGGCGAACGAGCACCTGCAGCTGTTTCAGTTCGACGTGCTCGTCCGGCGACAGCGCGGACGACTTGCCGATCTCGCGCCACTTGGCCTGCAGCTCGTCGATGCGCTGCTGCGCGGTCTGGCGATCGAGCTGGCCGATGGCGTCGACGAATTCCTCGCGCCACAGCGCCTCGTCGCCCGGCAGCGAATGCGAGGCGAGCTTCTGCAGCGAGGCCTGTTCGTCGCGGCCGTTGAAGTGCTCGATCAGCGACCCGGTGCTGATGTCGGGGCGCTGGTAGACCAGCTGCAACAGGTCGATCAGCAGCGTGATCCCCGGCTGGCGCAGGGCGGCGAAGCGGAACGGCGGCTGCAGCTCGAGCGCGAGCGCGGGGCGTTGCAGCAGCAGCGAGATGGCGCCGCGCACCACCGTGCGTTTCGACGGTGGCCCCGCGGTGGCACGCGCGCGTTGCGCGGGCACGTGCGTGTCCGGCGAACTGGCGCGGGCGCCGACACCGGTCAACTCGGTCAGGCGCTGGCGCATGAGGTCGCCGAACGCGCCGTCGGGGATCTGCGCCAGCAGCGGCTTGGCGCGCTCGGCCAGGCGCGCCTTGCCGTCGAGCGTGCCGAGGTTGACGTCGTGGCCGAGCGAGTCGAACAGGAACTGCGACAGCGGCGTGGCCTGTTGCAGGCGCGCATCGAAGCCGCCCTGGCCTTCCTTGCGCACGATCGAATCCGGGTCCTCGCCATCGGGCAGGAACAGGAAGAACGCCTGGCGGCCGTCCTTGAGCCGCGGCAGCACCGACTCCATCGCCTTGAGCGCGGCGCCGCGACCGGCGCGGTCGCCGTCGAAGCAGAAGTACACGTCGGGCGCGTTGCGGAACAGCAGCTCGGCGTGGTCGGGCGTGGTCGCGGTGCCGAGCGTCGCCACCGCGGTGTCGACGCCATGCTGGAACAGCGCGACCACGTCCATGTAGCCCTCGACCCCGATGAGCCGCGGGATGGTCTTGTGCGCCTGGCGCACCTGCCACAGGCCGTAGAGTTCGCGGCCCTTGTGGAACAGTTCGGTCTCGGGCGAGTTGAGGTACTTCGGACTGTCGTCCTTGGACAGGACGCGGCCGCCGAACGCGATCGTGCGGCCGCGCCGGTCCAGGATCGGGAACATCACCCGGTCGCGGAACTTGTCGTAGACGCGCCCCGATTCGTTCTTCGACATCATCCCGCCGCGCTCGAGCAGGGCCATGCGCTTTGCATCGCCGCCGAGCGCATCGCGCAGCGCGTTGTAGCCGGCCGGTGCGTAGCCGATCGAGAAGCGCGCGCGGGTGGCGGCGTCGACCTCGCGGCCATCGAGGTAGTCGCGGGCCTTGGCGCTGCCGGCCAGTTGCGAGACGTAGAACTGCGAGGCGGCCTCCAGCGTCGCGTACAGCTCCTGGCCATCGGGCGAGGCGTTGCGCTGCTGGGTATCGCGCGGCACTTCCATGCCGACCTGCTTGGCCAGCTCCTCGACCGCGTCGAGGAACTCCAGCCGGTCGTAGTTCATCAGGAAGCTGATCGCGGTGCCGTGCGCGCCGCAGCCGAAGCAGTGATAGAACTGCTTGGTCGGCGATACGGTGAAGCTCGGTGAGCGTTCGTCGTGGAACGGGCAGCGCGCCGAGTACTCCTTGCCCTGGCGCTTCAACGGCACGCGCGCGCCGATCAGCTCGACGATATCGGATCGTGCAAGAAGGTCGTCGATGAAGCTGTCTGGAATGCGGGCCATCGTCAAATGCCTTTGAGGCCTGCAAGCGGGTCCAGCCGGCGCGCGGCGGCGCGTTGTGGTGCTTCGCAAACGATTTCCATCGCTGCGCGATCGTCGATGAGTGCGTCGGGGATGCGGGCCATCAGGTGGTCAGGATGCCATGGCGGGTTGCGTGCCTTGTGCCGATCTGCGTTGCCGCGCCGGGGCAGGTGCCCGGCAGCGTTTCAACGGCAGGGCAGCGAGGTTCAGCCCGCCAGGCGCTGCTTCACCAGCGCGGAGACCTGGCCCATGTCGGCCTGGCCGGCCAGCTTCGGCTTGAGCGCGCCCATCAGCTTGCCGATGTCGGCCGGTCCACTGGCGCCGGTTTCGGCGATGGCGGCGTCGATCGCGGCAACGATCTCGGCCTCGCCGAGCTTGGCCGGCAGGTAGCGCTCGATCACCACGATCTCGGACTTCTCGACGTCGGCCAGGTCGGTGCGGCCGGCGGCCTCGTACTGGCTGACCGAATCGCGGCGTTGCTTGACCATCTTGTCGAGCGCGGTTAGCACCTGGGCGTCGTCGAGCTCGATGCGCTCGTCGACCTCACGCTGCTTGATCGCGGCCAGCATCAGCCGGATCACGCCGAGGCCGTGCTTGTCGCCGGACTTCATCGCGGCCTTCATGTCGTCGGTCAGTCGTTGCTTGAGAGGGCTCATGGCGGCTCCGGATGGTGGAAACTGGGTGCGCATCGGCCAGCGTGGCCGATGCGGAAGAAACGCAAAAAGCCGGCGACGCATGGGCGTGGCCGGCTTGGCGCTGGAGTAATCGCGTAAGCTTCCGCACCCGGGGGCGCGGCCGCTTGCGCGATCAGTACCGCTGGATCAGTACAGGCGCTGGCGCTTGGTCACGTCGCGCGAGGCGCGGCGGGACTGACGCTTCACCGCAGCGGCGGCCTTGCGCTTGCGTTCCTGGGTCGGCTTCTCGTAGAACTCGCGCTTGCGGGTTTCGGCGAGGACGCCGGCCTTTTCGCAGGTGCGCTTGAAGCGACGCAGGGCAAACTCGAAAGGCTCGTTTTCGCGGACTTTGACGCTCGGCATACGTTATCTCTGTTCAGGGACAGGCCCGGACGCACCGGGCGAGCCGCGTATTATAGCGATGGCCGGCGAGGCCGTGCAACACACGCGAGATGAAGGTGGTTTTCCCATGAAAGTGCTCGGCATCGAGACCAGCTGCGACGAGACCGGGGTGGCGGTGTACGACACCGAGGCCGGCCTGCAGGCGCACGCGCTGTACAGCCAGATCGCGCTGCACGCCGAGTACGGCGGGGTGGTGCCGGAGCTTGCCAGCCGCGACCACGTGCGCAAGCTGCTGCCGCTGATCCGCCAGACCCTGGCCGAATCCGGCCTGGAGGTGAACGAGCTCGACGGTGTCGCCTACACCGCCGGCCCGGGGCTGGTCGGCGCGCTGCTGGTCGGCGCCGGGGTCGCGCGCGCGCTGGCCTGGGCGCTGGACCTGCCGGCGGTGGCGGTGCACCACATGGAAGGCCACCTGCTGGCGCCGCTGCTGGAGGACGACCCGGTGCTCGGCCGTCCGCAACCGCCGTTCGTGGCGCTGCTGGTGTCCGGCGGGCACTCGCAACTGGTCGCGGTCGATGCGATCGGCTGCTACCGCATGCTCGGCGAGACCCTCGATGACGCCGCCGGCGAGGCGTTCGACAAGACCGCCAAGCTCATGGGCCTGCCGTACCCCGGCGGGCCGCAGTTGGCGGCGCTGGCGACGCAGGGCACGCCCGGGGCGTACCGGTTCTCGCGGCCGATGACCGATCGGCCGGGGCTGGACTTCAGCTTCAGCGGGCTCAAGACCCAGGTGATGCTGGCCTGGCGCGGCAGCGACCAGTCCGACCAGACCCGCGCCGACATCGCCCGCGCGTTCGAGGACGCGGTGGTCGACACCCTGGCGATCAAGTGCGAGCGCGCACTCGATGCGGCCGGCTGCGACACCCTGGTGGTGGCCGGCGGAGTCGGCGCCAACCAGCGCCTGCGGGCCAGGCTCACCGAGATGGCCGCGCGCCGTGGCGGCCGCGCCAGCTTCCCGCGGCCGGCGTTCTGCACCGACAACGGCGCGATGATCGCCTTCGCCGGCGCGCTGCGCCTGCAGGCCGGCCAGCACGAGGACGCCTCGGTCCGGGTGATGCCGCGCTGGGACATGGCGGGCCTGCCGGCAGTCTGATGCCGCACGCTCGCCGCGCAGGGCCGATCCAGACGTCATGGCGAGGGCAGGCAACACGCCCGCGCCGGACCCTCACCCCAACCCTGCGACCGGGGAGAGGGGCTTTCCACTTTCCTGCTTCCGGATGACTGCACCCACCATGGACAAAGTCTTCATCGAAGGCCTCGAGATCGAGGCGCTGATCGGCATCTACGACTGGGAGCGGCGGATCCGCCAGCCGCTGGTGTTCGACATCCAGATGGCGTTCGACAACCGCGTGCCCGCCGCCACTGACGCAATCGCCGATACGCTCAACTACAAGGCGGTCAGCAAGCGGGTGATCGAGTACGTGACGCAATCGGACTTCGGCCTGGTGGAAACCCTCGCCGAGCGCGTCGCGGCGATCATCCTGGACGAGTTCGCGGTCCGGCACGTCAGCGTCAAGCTGAGCAAGCCCGGCGCGGTGCGCGGCGCGCGCGCGGTCGGGGTGATGATCGAGCGCTCGGCCGCTACCCTGTCGGGATGAACTGGTCCGACGATTTCCAATTCCTGCGGCCGCTGGCCGACTTCCCCCATGCGCCGGGCCTGCTGACCGCGGCCGGACTGCTGCTGGTTGCGTGGCTCGCCAACTGGATGACCCGTCGCGTGCTGCTGCAGCAGATGGCGCGGCTGGCGCGGGCCTCGCCGCTGCAGTGGGACGACGTGCTGATGTCGCGCGGGGTGCTGTCGCGGCTGGCGCACGTGGTGCCGGCGCTGATCCTCTACGCCGGCATCGACGCGGTGCCCGGGCTGCCCGACCTTGCGGTGGCGGTGGTGCGCAACGTCGCGCTGGCCTACGTGGTGCTGACGATCGCGCTGTCGGTCGGCAACCTGTTCGACGCCCTCAACGAGATCTACGTGCAACGCGACCTGCAGCGCGCACGCGCGCGGCCGGTCAAGGGCTACCTGCAGGTGGCCAAGCTG
>DATHRJ010000118.1:0-3265 GCA_035465455.1 Lysobacter sp. | reverse complement strand
AGGCTCAGGCCAGATAGCCGCCGTCGACGGTGAAACTGGCGCCGGTCACGTAGCCCGCCGCCGGCGTGCACAGGAATGCCACCGTGGGCGCGATCTCTTCGGGCTGTGCCACCCGCCCCAGCGGGATCGCCTGCAGCATCGTCTTCAGGATCGTGGCGTTGGAGGTCAGCGCGCCGGCGAACCGGGTGTCGGTCAGCCCCGGCAGCACCGCGTTGACGCGCACCCCGTGCGGGCCCAGCTCGCGGGCGAAGCCCTCGGTGAGCGACACGATCCCGGCCTTGGTCATCGAGTAGACCCCTTGGCCCGGGGCGCTGCGGCGCGCGTTGACCGAGGCCACGTTGACGATCGCGCCGCCGCGGCCGCCGGCCTTCATCCGGCGCGCGCCGTGGGAGCTCATCCAGAAGTAGCCGCGCAGGTTGACGTCGACGGTCTTCTGGAAACTCTCCAGCGACTGCTCGCACATCGGGCCGAAGTGCGGGTTGGCCGCCGCATTGTTGACCAGGATGTCGGGTCCGAGCCCGCGCGCGTCGAGCTGCGCGAACAGCGTATCGATGGCCGCCGGGTCGCCGATGTGCGCGGCCAGCGCGGTGGCCTCGCCGCCGTCGTCGCGGATCGAGGCGGCGACCAGCTCACAGGCATCCTGCTGGCGGCTGCTGATCACCACGTGCGCGCCCCAGGCCGCCAGCAGCCGCGCGACCGCTTCGCCGATGCCGCGCGAGGCGCCGGTCACCAGCGCGGTTTTTCCGCGTAGATCGAACAGGTCCGGTTGTGTCATGGTCGGCGCTCGCAGGGTCCGGCACCCAGCATGCCGCAATCACGGGGAGCACGACATCGACACACGCAGGGTGGTGATCACCGGCGCCGGCAGTGGACTGGGGCAGGCGCTGGCGCAGCGCCATGCCGCGCGCGGCGATCACGTGGCGTGCGTGGACCGCGACGGCGCACGCGCCGAGGCCGCGTGCGCCTCGCTGCCGGGCCGCGGGCACCGCGCGTTCACCGCCGACGTCGGCGACGACGCCTCGATGGCGGCGCTGCGCGATGCGGTGCTCGCGTGGGGCGTGCCGGACATGCTGGTCAACAACGCCGGCATCGCCAGCGGCGGCAGCCTGCTGGACTCGACCATGGCCGAGTGGCGCGAGGTGCTGGAGGTCAACCTGCTCGGCGTGGTCCGCGGCTGCCAGGCGTTCCTGCCGGGCATGCTGGCGCGCGGTTCGGGCCGCATCCTCAACATCGCCTCGTTCGCGGCACTGGCCGGCGCGCCATCGATCATGAGCTACGGCGTGGCCAAGGGCGCGGTGCTGACCCTGTCGGAGCAACTGCGCGCGGAACTGCATGGCCGCGGGGTATCGGTGTCGGTGGCGTGCCCGTCGTTCTTCCCCACCAACCTGCTGCAGCAGTGGCGCGGGCCGGAGTCGATGAAGGCCACCGCGGCGAAGCTGATGGCGCGCAGCGGCGACACGCTGGACGGCGTCGCCGACCGCGTTTTCGATGGGTTCGATCGTGGCCGCTTCCTGATTCTGCCGACCCGTGGCGCGGCGATGCACTGGCGGCTGCGGCGCTGGCTGCCGTCGCTGTATTTCCGCCAGCTGATGGCGCAGGTCGCGCCCCGTCCGCGCTGACGCGCGAAGCCAACCAGAGGGACAGTCGCATGCAGTGGATGATCTACGGTGCCAACGGCTACACCGGCCGCCTGATCGCGCAGCAAGCCAAGGCGCGCGGGCTGTCGCCGATCCTTGCCGGACGCAGCGACGCGGTCGCGCCGCTGGCACAGGAATTGGGATTCGCGCACCGCCAGTTCGACCTGGCCGAGCCCGACGCGGTGCGCGCCGGGCTTGAGGGCATCGGCCTGGTACTGCACTGCGCCGGTCCGTTCTCGGCGACCTGCGCGCCGATGCTGGAAGGCTGCCTCGCCGCGGGCGCGCATTACCTGGACATCACCGGGGAGATCGACGTGTTCGCCCACTGCCATGCGCAGGACGGCCGCGCGCGCGAGCGCGGCATCGTGGTGCTGCCCGGCGCGGGCTTCGACGTGGTGCCGACCGACTGCGTGGCCGCGCTGCTCAAGCGCGAACTGCCGACCGCCACCCACCTGGTGCTCGCGTTCGAAGCCGGCGGCGGGCCGAGCCCCGGCACCGCGCTGACCAGCGTGGAAGGCCTGGGCAAGGGCGGGCGCGTGCGCATCGACGGCCAGCTGCGACGCGTGCCGCTGGCGTGGAAGACGCGCACGTTCACCCGCGATGGCCAGGCGCGCACGGCGATGACGATCCCCTGGGGCGACGTCTACACCGCGCACGTGAGCACCGGCATCGCCAATATCGAGGTGTACATGGCGGCGGCCCCGGCGACCATCGCGCGCATGCGGCGGCTGCGCCTGCTCGGTCCGTTGCTTGATTCGGCGCCGGTGCAGTGGCTGCTCAAGCGCGGCATCACGCGCTCGGTGCGCGGCCCATCGGATGCCCGGCGCGCCAGCACCGTCACCCATGTCTGGGGCGAGGCCCGCGACCCGGACGGCCGCGAGGCCAGGCGCCACCTGGTGGTGCCCAATGGCTACACGCTCACCGCATCGGCATCGCTGGGCATCGTCGAGCACCTGCTGCGCGGCACCACCGAAGCCGGGTTCCGCACGCCTTCGCAGTTGATGGGCGCCGAATACGTGCTGTCGCTGCCGGGCGTGGCACCGGCGACGGACGCTTGAGCATGCGGGCCGATGGTCGCGGCCTGCTCGCCGGCACGGCCGGGTGCCGCAGGGCCCGATGAGCCCGGCCCCCGGAGACGACGTGCTTGGCACTGCCGTCCGCGGCCGCTACCCTGCGCGGTCCCCCCGCCCCCGTGGTCGCCATGTCCGCAGTCCCGCCGCCGCCCCTGAGCTTCCTTCCCGCGCTGATCTTCAGCTCGCGCTGGCTGCAGCTGCCGCTGTACCTGGGGCTGATCATTGCCCAGGGCGTGTACGTGTTCCTGTTCCTCAAGGAACTGTGGCACCTGATCCATGGCGCCAACACCCTGGGCGAGCAGGGGATCATGTTGCTGGTGCTGGGGCTGATCGACGTGGTGATGATCTCCAACCTGCTGGTGATGGTCATCGTCGGCGGGTACGAGACGTTCGTGTCGCGGCTCGGACTGCAGGGCCATCCCGACCAGCCCGAGTGGCTCAGCCACGTCAACGCGAGCGTGCTCAAGGTCAAGCTGGCGATGGCGATCATCGGCATCTCCTCGATCCACCTGCTCAAGACCTTCATCGCCGCCGGCGAACTGGGGCTGCCGATCT
>DATHRJ010000117.1:0-5676 GCA_035465455.1 Lysobacter sp. | reverse complement strand
CGCGGACGCATTACCGACAGGATCTATTTACGTAAAGCCTCCGCAAGTTCCGGAACGATTTTGAAAAGATCGCCGACGATTCCGATGTCGGCGATTTCGAAGATAGGGGCGTCGGCATCCTTGTTTATCGCGACGATCGTGCCGGCATCCTTGATGCCGGTCAGGTGCTGGATGGCGCCGCTGATGCCGATCGCGATGTACAACTCCGGCGCGATGATCTTTCCGGTCTGGCCGACCTGCAGCTCGTTGGGGACATAGCCGGCGTCGACCGCCGCGCGCGATGCGCCCACCGCGGCGCCGAGTTTGTCGGCGAAGTCGAAGATGATCTTGAAGTTCTCTTCCGAGCCGACGCCGCGGCCGCCGGAGACGACCCGCTTGGCACTTTGCAGGTCGGGACGGTCTGACGAACCGGCAGCCAGGCCGACGTAGCGGGTGTGGGTCGGCAGCACGGCATCGACGGTCACCGCTTCGACCGGGGCATTGCCCCCACGGGCAGCTTCCGGCCAGGAGGCGGGTCGCACCGTGGCGACCACGGGGTGGTCGGTCGGGGCCTGCACGGTGATGATCGCGTTGCCGGCGTAGATCGGCCGCTTGAACTCGTGGCTGCCTTCGACCGTCATCACGTCCGACACCTGGGCGACCCCCAGCAGCGCCGCCACGCATGGCATCAGGTCCTTGCCGAAGGTGGTGCTGGGTCCGAACACGTGGCTGTAGCCGGCGGCCAGTTGCGCGACCTGCGGCGCGAGCACCTGCGCAATCGCCTCCGCGTTGGCGGCGTTGGCCAAGGTCAGCACGCGACTGACGCCGGAGATCTGCGCGGCCTCGGCGGCGACGGCCGCAGGGTCCGCTGCCAGCACCGCGATGTCAATTGCCTCAGGCGACAGCGCCTGCGCGGCGGACACGCATTTGGCGGTGGAGGCGTTGAGCTGGCCGTTGTGGTGTTCGGCGATGATCAGGACTTTGGACATCTTGGGATTCTCCAGAGGGGGTGGGGTGGGTCGCGTCGCTTGTGGAAGCTCGCGTGCCCTCACCCCGACCCTCGCCCGCGTGCGGGAGAGGGGGCTGAGCGGTTACAGCAGGCCCTTGGCCTTGAGCGCGGCGACCAGTTCGGCCGCGTCCTTGACCATCACGCCGCGGCTGCGCTTCGGCGGCGGCGCAAAATGGACGGTCTTGAGCGTGTCGCCGGTGTCGACGCCCAGGTCGGCCAACGCGATCGTCTCCATCGGCTTGCTCTTGGCCTTCATGATGTCGGGCAGCTTGATGAAGCGCGGCTCGTTGAGACGCAGGTCGGTGGTGACGACCGCCGGCAGGTCAACATCGAGCGTCTCCAGTCCTGCATCGACCTCGCGGGTCACGGTGGCCTTGCCGTCGGCGATCTCAAGCTTCGAGGCGAAGGTCGCCTGCGGCCGGCCCCACAATGTCGCGAGCATCTGCCCGGTCTGGCTGGCGTCGTCGTCGATCGCCTGCTTGCCGAGGATCACCAGGTCCGGCTGCTCCTTCTCGATCAGCTTGAGGAACACCCGCGCGGCGGTCAGCGACTGGATCGGCTGGTCGCAGACCACGTGGATCGCACGGTTGGCGCCCATGGCCAGACCGTTGCGCAGGTGCGCCTGGGCGTCGGCGGGGGCGATCGTGGCGACGATGACCTCAGTCGCGATGCCCTTGTCGCGCAGGCGCAGGGCTTCTTCCAACGCGATTTCATCGAAGGGGTTGGCCGACAGCTTGACGCCGTCGGTGACCACGCCAGAGCCGTCCGGCTTGACCTGGATGCGGACGTTGTAGTCCACCACGCGCTTGTAGCCGACGAGGATCTTCATCGTGCGGGGGTTCCTGTGGGGTGCGCGGCCTCACTGGCCGAGACTCCTAATTCTAGCCGAGGCCGGCCACCGGCGCTGTGGGCGCCTGAGCTCGCCGTCGGCAAGGGCGAGTTCTCTTTCAGCCCGTGCGACTTGGTCGGTCGACACCACCGGCAGCCTCCGTGCGCGGGCGCGGCTGGAGGACGCGTACGGGCATTCGTGATTCGGCGGTGACCTACGTGCTCAGCACATCGCGCAACGCCTGCACGAAGCGATCGGCGCTGCCGGGTGCATGGCCGAAGAACAGCGCCGGCTCGCACAGCTCCAGCTCCAGTAACCGCGGGTCCCCGTCCGCGTCACGGATCAGGTCGACGCGCGCGTAGGCCAGCGGTGCCGCAAGCCCCAGCAGTGCCGAGGTCGCGTCAAGCGCGAGTGCCGCCAGTGTCAGCTCGTCCGGCGCGGGTGTGCGCGCGGTGATCACGTCCGGGGTTGCGATGTGCGAGGTCGCGCCTCCATCGGGCTGCAGCAGTGGCGCCTTGCGCACGGCGTGGCTGAAAGTCCCGTTGAAATGCACCAGCGCGGTTTCGCCCTCGCGGTCGATAGCCGGCAGGTACGGCTGCAGCAGCACGCTGCGCTCGGCGTCGAGCAGGCGCGCGATGTGGTTGGCGGCGGCGAATTCCTGTCCTCGCCCATAGCGCTGCGCATCGCAGGAACCGGCGCCGACCGCGGGCTTGACCACGAACTCGTCCACCGCCGCGGCGCCGGTTGCCTCGGAGCCGGCCAGGAACGCGTCCAGCATTGCCAGCGGCTCCATCCCAGGCTCGACGAACGTGCTGGGCACCACCGCCACGCCTTGTGCCGCCAGTTGCAGCAGGTAGTGCTTGTCGGTGTTCCAGCGCACCACCGGCAGCGGGTTCATCAAGATGGTCTGCGAGGACACAAGTGTGCACCACTGCAGGAACTCGGTCAGGCGCTCGGTGTAATCCCAGGGCGAGCGCAGCAGCACCGCATCGAAACGCGACCAGGAGACGGTCTGGTCGTCCCAGGCGCGAACTTCGGCGGTCAGGCCCGCTGCTGCGCAGGCCTGGAGCAGTGGTTGCAGATCGGCATCATGGCCGGTGCTGGCGACTGCGGTGGCGACGGCGATCCTGGGCATGACGGCGAGTCTAGCGCCCCGCCTGTCGGCTCGCCGACAACCATCCCATTGCACGAACGTCCGCTGGGGCGTCGCGTGGGCACGCGCTAGACTTCCTGCTCACCGCCACCCCCAGGAGTCGCCCCATGGCCGAAGCCATTGCCGCCGAGCGCAGCGCCGGTGCCCGCAACAAGCTGTATCCCACGGCCGATGCGGCGCTGCAGGGCGTGATCGCCGACGGGCAGACGCTCGCCGTCGGCGGTTTCGGCCTGTGTGGAATCCCCGAAACATTGATCGAAGCCCTTCGCGACAGCGGCGTCAAGGGCCTGACCGCGATCTCCAACAATGCCGGTGTCGATGGCTTCGGACTTGGCCTGCTGCTGGAAACGCGGCAGATCAGGAAGATGATTTCGTCGTATGTCGGCGAAAACAAGGAGTTCGAGCGCCAGTACCTGGCCGGCGAGCTCGAGCTGGAGTTCAACCCCCAAGGCACCCTGGCCGAACGCCTGCGCGCCGGTGGCGCGGGCATCCCCGCGTTCTTCGTGCGCACCGGCTACGGCACGATCGTGGCCGAGGGCAAGGAGACGCGCGAGTTCGACGGCCACCATTACGTGATGGAGACCGCGCTGAAGGCCGACGTGTCGCTGGTCAAGGCGTGGAAGGCCGACACCGCCGGCAACCTGGTGTTCCGCAAGACCGCGCGCAATTTCAATCCGGCCTGCGCGATGGCCGGTGCGGTCTGCATCGTCGAGGTCGAGCAGATTGTCGAAGTCGGCCAGATCGACCCCGACCACGTCCATTTGCCGGGCATCTACGTCGACCGCATCGTCCATAACCCGAACCCCGAAAAGCGCATCGAGCAGCGCACCGTGCGCCAAGGAGAAAAGTGATGGCCTGGACCCGCGACCAGATGGCGCAGCGCGCCGCCGGCGAACTCACCGATGGCGCCTACGTCAACCTCGGTATCGGCCTGCCGACGTTGGTGGCCAATTACATTCCCGATGGCATGGACGTTTGGCTGCAGTCCGAGAACGGCCTGCTCGGCATCGGCCCGTTCCCGAGCGAGGACGAGGTCGATGCGGACCTGATCAACGCCGGAAAACAAACGGTCACTGCCCGCCCGGGCGCCAGCTATTTCGGCAGCCACGACTCGTTCGCGATGATCCGCGGTGGACACATCGACCTGGCGATCCTTGGCGCGATGGAAGTCACCTGCACCGGTGACCTCGCCAACTGGATGGTGCCGGGCAAGATGGTCAAGGGCATGGGCGGGGCGATGGACCTCGTCGCCGGGGTCAAGCGCGTGGTCGTGCTGATGGAGCACACGACCAAGGCCGGTCAGCCCAAGATACTGACCGAATGCACGTTGCCCCTGACCGGCGTGGGCGTGGTCAACCGGATCATCACCGAGTTGGCGGTCATGGACGTCACCGACGGCGGATTGGTGCTGGTGGAGCTTGCGCCCGGCATCGAGGAGGACGAGTTGCGTCGGAAGACCGGCTGCATTATCGCCAGCTGAATCCCGGCCTGAATGGTTTCCATTCCTCAATAGCCCTCACGGTCCGTCGCGCGGTTCTCTGGGAATTTTGCAATAGGCTTGGAAAGCCATTGGCATGTGCCCGGGGCCCTTTCAGAGCGTTAGCGGGATTTTTCTGGAGTGCTGCTGTGACCAACAAGGTCTTCTTCGTGCTGGCAGCCTTGCTGCTTTCCAGTTGTTCCAGTGACTGGTCTGCGGGGCTCGCGGACAAGCGCGCCAGTTCCTCTGTCGCATCCTCCACGGACAGCATCGACCCTGCTGGCGCAATTTCCCCACCGATCCGCGCGCATGCCGCCCGGTCGTTTGCCAATGCCCCCGACAGGGGCTCACTGGTTCAGTACCCCCAAAACCCCGTGGTCCGGCGCAGCGGTGCGTACACCTGGCACGCGGCAGACCTCAGCGAAGACCATGCGCTGCGCTCGACGATTACCGGGAATCTGAGTTTTACCGCCCCGGACGGCACTCCGATCAACCTGGCTTATGAGCGCCACATCGAGCACCCGGATGGCAACTGGAGCTGGATTGGACGCGCTGAGGGCGAGCGTGGCGAAAGCACGGTCATCACGTTCGGAGAAGAGGCTGTCTTCGGCACGATTCCCCAAAGCCGCGACCAGCCACCGCTGCGCCTGACAATCAGCGACGGTCGCACTTGGGTGGTGTCGGCCGATCCACGCCTGCTGCGCGAGATCCGCAACGCGGCGACACATCCGACGGACCAGGATTTCCTCGTTCCGCCGAAGCTGGCCGCCTCCGCAGCGACTACTCTCGGGGGCATGGAGGCCATGGGCGCGGAGGCGATGGCGACCACGGCAAGCGGAAAAACGGTGGTCGACGTTCTGGTGGGTTTCACCAACGGGTACGCCACATACCGCGGGGGCGCCTCGGCCGCGATTACCCGGATCCACAACCTCGTTGAGGTGACCAACCAGGCATACCGCAACAGCCAGGTGAATGCCGAGGTCCGCCTCGTGCATTCCATGCAGGTCAGCTATCCCGATGCTACCGCCAACAAGACGGCGCTGGAGGAACTGACCGGCTTCACGGCACCGTCCACCAGCACCACTCCGGACCCTGCATTTTCAGCGTTGCGCTCGGCGCGAGACCAGTATGGTGCGGACACTGTAGTGCTGCTTCGCCGGTTCCAGGACCCTGAGAACGATGGATGCGGGATTGCATGGTTGATTGGCGCCGGCCAAAGCGGCATCAAC
>DATHRJ010000116.1:0-15821 GCA_035465455.1 Lysobacter sp. | reverse complement strand
CGTTCATTTCGACGCGAATGCGGCGATCACCAGTGCCAGCCCGAGCCACAGCACGTCGCCGCCATCGTTCGCCAGTTGCGCGAGCGTCCAGGCATGGTCGGAGCCGAGCTTCAGCGCCGACTCCCACGCCTGCAGTCCCATCGCGCGGCCGAGGTGGGACGCGGTGATGCCCCAGTTCGCCACCAGAACCGTCAGGGCGGTTGCTGCCACTCCCACCACGGCGCGTCGCGGGCCCGGTCGCCAGCCGCCCAGGCGCAGCATCCACGCGATGTCGAGCGCGGCGAGCACCGCCATCCAGCTGTTCTGTCGGGAAGTGAACGCGCCAAGCATGATCCAGACTGCGGCGAAGCCGCCGATGCCGAGCGCCAGCAACGCACTGCCCAGCCAGGGCGTGCGGCCTGCGCGGGCGCTGGCGGTGGCATTGCGTGCGGGAGCGTCGGCAGGAGTCAAGGCGTTCAGTGCGGGAGCGGCGGGCCGACAAGGATAGCGGTCGCGGAGCGGCGGGGCGCGCCAGTCGGTAGAATGGCGCCATGTACTCCCGCAGCAGTGAACCCGTCCGTTTCGAGCGCGATTGCGCCGCCGTCCTCGTGCCGCAAGGCGACGAGGTCACCCTCCCGGCGGGCAGCGTCGGCTACATCACCCAGGCGCTGGGCGGCAGCTACACGGTGTTCGTCGAGGGCAACCTGTTCCGCATCGCCGGACCGGACGCCGATGCGATCGGCAAGCAACCACCGGAACCGCTGGCACTGGCGCCCGGCGCCGATGACGACGCAGTGGAGCAACTGGTGTGGAAGCAGTTGCGCACCTGTTTCGATCCGGAAATCCCGATCAACGTGGTCGACCTCGGTCTGGTTTACGAGGCCGTGGTCAAGTCGCACGAGGATCGTCCGGGCGAGCGCGTGGTCGAGGTTCGCATGACCCTGACCGCACCGGGCTGCGGCATGGGCGACATCCTGGTCGACGACGTGCGCAGCAAGCTGGAGATGATCCCGACGGTGTCGGAGGCGGATGTCGAACTGGTGTTCGATCCGCCGTGGACCCGGCACATGATGTCCGAGTCGGCGCGGCTCGAAACCGGGATGTTCTAGACCACTGCGATGGCGCTTTCGCCCGTGCGCGGGCAGCGGCCAGCGCGAGCCGCGTACCCGTCTGGTCGACGGGATTCCCTGCCGCATCGCAGCAAAATCCTGGTTTTCGCGGGCGCATAGCCCACACGTGGCGGTGCGTCCAGTGGACCTTTGGTCACTTCAATGTGACATGCGTCACAGATTCGTGTCGCATGGACCGAAACCTGCTTGCTCCAAGAAGTTTTCCTGCATACGTTCAGCCGGCGGACACATTGACGTGTCCGCTTGCCTCGTCGGGGACCATGCGCGGAACTGCCTCGATGGCATTCGCCGCGTGGGGACACCAGGCGACTTCTGCCGCTCAGCGGCATGTTCCGGATCCGGGAGTTCCAAACGATGTCTGACCGTCCCCTGCGCGGGCTTCGCACCCACGCGCTCGCCGCTGCCACCGCGGCCGTTCTCTCCGCCTCGATGTTCGCCGCACCGGCTTTCGCCGCCGGCCAGGTCCACACCGGTGGCCTGGATTCAGCGCCAGTCCATGACCAGTTCATCGTCAAGTACCGCGACGGCAGCACCCAGCACGGCAATGCCGCAGCGCTGAAGAGCGCACTGGACGCGGCTGCAAACGCGTCGCGTGGCGGCAAGGCGCTCGGCCTGCAGCACCTGCGCCGCATCGCCACCGGGGCCGAGGTGGTGCGCAGCAGCCGCAAGCTGGATCGCGTCGAGGCCGAAGGCCTGATGCGCCAGCTCGCCGCCGACCCGAATGTCGAGTATGTCGAGGTCGACCAGATCATGAAGGCGCTGCTGACGCCGAACGACAGCAGCTACGGCAGTCAGTGGCACTACTTCGAGGCCACCGGCGGGATCAAGGCCAATGAGGCCTGGGACGTGACCAACGGCGCGGGCGTGGTGGTGGCGGTGGTCGACACCGGCATCGCCACCCACAGCGACATGGGCGCCAACATCCTGGCCGGCTACGATTTCATTTCCGATTCGGCGATGGCCCGTGACGGCAACGGCCGTGACAACAACGCCAAAGACGAGGGCGACTGGTACGCGGCGAACGAATGCGGTGGCACCCATCCCGCGTCTGGTTCCAGCTGGCATGGCACCCATGTGGCAGGTACGGTCGCGGCGGTCACCAACAATGCCAAGGGTGTTGCCGGCGTGGCCTACGGCGCCAAAGTGGTTCCGGTGCGCGTGCTCGGCAAGTGCGGTGGTTACACCTCCGACATCGCCGACGGCATCATCTGGGCCTCGGGCGGTACGGTCAGCGGGATTCCGGCCAACGCCAACCCGGCCGAAGTCATCAACATGAGCCTCGGCGGCTCGGGCACCTGCTCGGCGACCTACCAGAATGCGATCAACGGAGCGGTTGGTCGCGGCACCACCGTTGTGGTGGCTGCAGGCAACAGCAACGTCAATGTGTCCGGGTCGGTGCCGGCCAACTGCAGCAGCGTGATCGCCGTGGCGGCCACCGATCGCAATGGGGCGCGCGCGAGCTTCTCCAACTATGGCACCGGTATCGACGTGTCGGGTCCGGGCGTGGGCATCCTGTCGACGCTCAACAGCGGCGCCACGGTCCAGTCGACCGAGTCGTACGCGTCCTACAACGGCACCTCGATGGCTGCCCCGCACGTCGCCGGTGTTGTCGCGCTGATGCAGGCGGCGGCACCCTCGCCGCTGACCCCGGCGTCGGTCGAGTCGACCCTCAAGAGCACTGCGCGCGCACTGCCGGGCGCCTGCTCGGGCGGTTGCGGCGCCGGCATCATCAATGCCAAGGCGGCAGTCGATGCGGTCGGAGGCACCCCGCCGCCGCCGACGGGCGGCACCCTGACCAAGGGCGTGGCAGTGACCGGCCTGTCGGCAGCGATCGGCGCCTACGTGAAGTACACGATGGTGGTGCCCGCGGGCGCGACCAACCTGACCTTCACCACGTCCGGCGGTACCGGCGATGCCGACCTGTACGTGAAGTTCGGCAGCCAGCCGACCGACACCGTGTACGACTGCCGTCCGTACAAGTCCGGCAATGCCGAGACCTGCACGTTCGCGGCCCCATCGGCCGGCACGTACTACGTCAACCTCAAGGCCTATTCGACGTTCTCGGGCGTCAGCCTGGTCGGCAACTACACCGAGGGCGGTGGCGGCTCCGCGCAGACCTACAGCAACACCTCCAACTACACGATCTCGGACAACACCACCGTCGAAAGCCCGATCACCGTGTCGGGACGCAGCGGCAGCGCACCGGCCAGCACTCCGGTCGCGGTCAACATCGTCCACACGTACATCGGTGACCTCAAGGTCGACCTGATTGCACCGGACGGCAGCATCTATGTCCTGCACAACCGTAGCGGCGGCAGCGCCGACAACATCAACACGACCTACAACGTGAACCTGTCGAGCGAGGCGCTCAACGGTACGTGGAAGCTGCGTGTCAATGACAACGCCGGTGGCGACGTCGGTTACATCAACAGCTGGTCGGTGACTTTCTGATCCTGCGCTTGAGTGTTTGATACAGAAAACCCCGGCATTGCCGGGGTTTTTCTTTGGATCGGAAAGACCCAGCGCTTTGGAGGTCGTTCCAGTCGGCGATCGGCCGGGCCTACAGGGCCTCGAAGCGATTCGCGGCCACGTTCTTGCGCACATGCGCCGGATCCCAGATGCGGCCGTTCATCGCGATATACACGCCCGCTGGCAGCGACTGCACCGCACCCACCGCGGTGCCGATGTTGAACTCCGCATCCGAGCCGCGGAACCGCGCCGGGTTCAGCGCACCGGTGATCACGATGGTCTTGCCCGGGATCGTCGCCAGCACCTTGGCCGTCTCCACCATCGAGTCGGTGCCGTGGGTGACCAGCACGTGGCGCGCGTCCTGCGCGGCGATCGTTGCGCGCAGCAGTTCGCGGTCCTCGGCGGTGATGTGCAGCGAATCCTTGCGGATGATCGGGATCACGTTGTAGCGGAACGCCACCCCGAGTTCCTCCAATATGTGACCGATCTGCGGTTCACCAACCTGGAAATCCGACTTGTCGTCGAAGTAGATCTTGTCGATCGTGCCGCCGGTGGTGACGATGCAAAGCTGATCCATGGCGGACGGGTCCATCGCGCGGCATCCATCGAAAGCGGGCAGGGCGGCAAGTATACGGCTGCACCTGCGTTTGCCCCGTCAGCGTTTTCGCGCAAAGCGCGCGCGCAGCCCCGGCAGGCTTGCGGCCAGGACCACGATCACCGCCAGCAGCACTTCCAGCAGTGCCGGCACGAGCTCGGCCGGGCGCACCCAGGCGACCAGCACCCCGTGGCTGAACCACAGCAGCGCAAGCAGGCCACTGACCAGGCCCGCACGCGGGTTGCCGCGCCAGACCAGCCACGCCATCAACAACGGCGGCAGCGCGAACACCAGCATGGCCGCGGCGCGATGACTGTCGTCGCGGAACCACCACGCATACAGCAGTCCCAGCGCCACGAGGGCGGCGAACAGCACGCGCTGCGAGGGACGGGCCAAGCGGCTCATGGGGTCAGTCTCGCGGTGATGCCAGCCACCCGCTTGCCGAGCGCGCGCGCCAGCTGCGCCTCGTCATCGCTGAGCTGCGGGTTGTCGTCGTGGCCGGAGACGTGGCTGGCCCCGTACGGGGTGCCGCCGCCGCGGGTCGTGCTCAGTGCCGGCTCGGTGTAGGGGATGCCGACCAGGATGCAGCCGTGGTGCAGCAACGGCACCAGCATCGTGAGCAGGGTCGCCTCCTGGCCGCCGTGCATGGTCGCGGTCGAGGTGAACGCCGCCGCCGGTTTGCCGACCAGGGTGCCGCTGGTCCACTGCGCTCCAAGTCCATCCAGCCAGTGCTTGAGCGGCGCGGCCATGTTGCCGAAGCGCGTGGGGCTGCCGAGGATCAGGCCGGTGCACTCGTCCAGGTCGCGTGCCTCCACGTACGGCGCCCCTTCGTCGGGCACCGGCGGTGCGGCCGACTGCGTCACCGCGGCCACCGGCGGCACGCTGCGGATGCGCGCGCTCATGCCCTCGACCTCGCCGATGCCGCGCGCGATCTGCCGCGCCAGCCGCGCCACCGAGCCGCCGCGGCTGTAATAGAGCACCAGGATTTCGGCCATGCACATCTCTCCCAAGGCCCGGCAGCATAGGCGAATGCGGCGATCACCGCGCATCGGGTAACCTGCGCCCAATGGAACCCTTGGACTCATTGAACCGCTGGGGCGAGCGCATGCGCGACCCGATGCGGGCGCGGACGTTCTTCCGCTTCGTGTTCCGTCGCGTGCTCGACGACGACCTGTTCCAGGCCGCCGGTGCGCTCTCATACACCACGGTTTTTGCGCTGGTGCCGCTGTCGGTGGTCGTTTTCGGCGTGCTTTCGGCATTCCCGGTGTTCGCCGAGTGGAGCGATCGGCTCAGCGACTACATCTTCTCCAACTTCGTGCCCTCGGCCGCGCGCTCGGTCGAGGACTACCTCAAGCAGTTCTCGGCGAACGCCGGCCAGCTCACCACCGTGGGTGTCATAGCCCTGCTGGTGTCGCTGCTGATCACCTTGAACCGGGTCGAGGCAACGTTGAACCGGGTGTGGCGGGTGAAGTCGGCGCGGCCCAAGATCAGCCGCTTCCTCGTGTACTGGACCGTGCTCACCCTGGGCGCGCTGATCGCAGCGGCCAGCCTGGCGATTTCGGCGCGGTTCTTCGCGCTGTCGGTGTTCGACACCCAGGCCGGACGCTTCCTCGAAAGCACGATGCTGTGGCTGGCACCGATGACGATCGAGATGCTCGCGCTGGCGGCGATCTATCGGGTGGTGCCGCACCGCACGGTGCAGTGGCGCCATGCGCTGGCCGGGGCACTGTTGGCGGCGGTGCTGGTGGAGCTGATCAAGGGCGGAATCGGGCTGTACCTGGGCAATTTCGGTTCGTACTCGAAGATCTACGGCACCCTGGCGTTCGTGCCGGTTTTCCTGCTGTGGGTGTTCCTGACCTGGGTGGCGGTGCTGCTGGGCGCATCGCTGGCCTCGTCGATCTCCGCATTCCGCTACCAGCCGGCATCGATGCGTTTGCCGGTGGGCTACGAGATCTACGGCCTGCTGCGCCTGCTTGCGCGCTTCATGGAGGCGCGCAGGAGCGGCGAAGGCCTGCACACCGACGACATCCTCAAGCTGGAGCCGATCCTGACCGATTCGCTGGTGCAGGAGATGCTGGGGCAATTGAGCGACATCAAGGTCGTGCGCCGCGCCGAGGACGGCGAATGGCTGCTCACCCGCGATCTCGACGAACTCACCCTTGGCGAGCTTTACGAAGCCTGCCAGTTGCGCATCCCGATCGCGGAGGTGCACCTGCCGTGCCGCGACGACGAGCTCGGGCAGAACACCGTTGCCGTCCTGGACGAACTGCGCATCCCGCTGCGGGCGCTGTTGAAGCGCCGCGTGGCCACCATCCAAGCTGGAGAGGAATGAACATGCGACACACCATCGCGGCTGCCGCACTGCTGGCAGCCCTGCTTTCGGGTTGCCAGGACGCCACCGAGGCACCCCAGCCGCCACCGCCGCAGGCAGCCGATACCGCTGTGCCAACCGCCCCTGCACCCAAGCCCGACCAGGAAGCGGTCGTCCCCTCGTTGCAGATCGCCACGCTCGATGGCGAGCGCTACGATCTGGCCGCTCACCGCGGAAAGTGGGTGGTGGTGAATTTCTGGGCGACCTGGTGCGCGCCGTGCCTGAAGGAGATGCCGGAACTGTCCGCGCTGGATGCGATGCATGAGCACATCGTCGTCATCGGCCTGGCCTACGAGGACATCGAGGCGCAGGCCATGCACGACTTCCTGCAGAAACATCCGGTGGTGTACCCGATCGCGATCGTCGATACCTACGCGCCGCCGGCGGATTTCGACACCCCGCGCGGATTGCCGATGACCTACCTGATCGCGCCCGACGGCACGATCGCGAAGAAGGTGCTGGGTCCCGTAACCGCCGCCGAGATCGAAGCGGCGATCGACCAAGCCGGTGGACCGGCGGCGGATCCGTCCGCCGTGGGTGTCGGGGACGGCGCGACCGCCGACGCCTGACAACGGGAGGCAGCGCATGCAGGCCGAGCGGTTCATCGTCAGCGGCAAGGTGCAGGGCGTGTGGTTCCGCGCGGCCACCTGCGAACGCGCGCTGGAACTGGGCCTGCGCGGACATGCCCGCAACTGCGCCGACGGCACGGTCGAGGTTCTGGCCGCAGGGGACGCCGCGGCGCTGGATTCGCTCGCGCAATGGCTGAACGTCGGTCCGCCGATGGCACGCGTGGAGTCGCTGACCAGGGCCCAAGCCAACCCGGACGAGGCGGGCCCGGGCTTCGCGATCGGCTGAGGCCAGCCGCGTGACCGCCGGTCTCAGGCGTGCCGTGCGACCCACGCTTCCACGACGTGCACCGCGCGATCGTCGATCAGGGCAAACGCCAGTCCGGGTTGCTCGTTGCCATCGACGCTCAACCGTTGGGGCTGGCCCGCATCGAGTTGCCGCACGCGGATCTGGTACACCGACTCTCCGAACCGGTAGCTCATGCTGAAACCGGGCCAGTCCGCCGGGATGCACGGCGCCACCCGCAGCATCGCGCCCTCGCGCCGCAGCCCCAGCAGCGATTCGACGATCAGCCGGTACATCCATCCGGCCGATCCGGTGTACCAGGTCCAGCCGCCGCGGCCGACGTGCGGCTCCACCGCGTACACGTCGGCTGCCACCACGTAGGGCTCGACCTTGTAGGTCTCGATCGCCTCGGCGCTGTTGCCGTGGTTGACCGGATTGATCATGCGCAGCAATTCCCAGGCGCGCTCGACGTCGCCGATCTGCGCGAACGCCATCGTCGCCCAGATCGCGGCGTGGGTGTACTGGCCACCGTTCTCGCGCACGCCGGGCACGTAGCCACGGATGTAGCCGGGGTCCTGCGCGGTCTTGTCGAACGGAGGATCGAGCAGTTGCACCAGGCCGGCATCGCGACGCACGAGGTGACGGTCCAGCGACGCCATCGCCTCGCGGGTGCGCTGCGGATCGCCCGCCCCCGACAGCACCGACCAGCTCTGCGCAATCGAATCGATGCGGCACTCATCGCTGGCCGTCGAACCCAGTGGCGCGCCGTTGTCGAACCAGGCCCGGCGGTACCAGGCACCATCCCACGCGTGCTGCTCGAGGTTCTGGCGTAGCTGCTCGGCCGCCTCCAGGCAGTGGTCGGCGAATGCCTGGTCATCGCGCGCGCGCGCGATCGCGCTGAACCGCGTCAGCACGTCGAACAGGAAGAAACCCAGCCACACGCTTTCGCCGAGCCCTTTCTCGCCGACGCGGTTCATGCCGTCGTTCCAGTCGCCGGTCGCGATCAGCGGCAGCCCGCGTTCGCCGAGAAGCTCAAGCCCGCGCCGCAGCGATTTCACGCAATGCTGGTATAGGGTCTCGCGCAACACCGAGCGCGTCGGCAGGTCGTAATACGACTCCTCATCGGGCATCACCGGGCGCCCTTCGATGTAGTGCACCGAAGCGTCGAACACATCGGCATCGCCAGTGACGGCGACGTAGCGGCACGCCGCCAGCGGCAGCCACAGGTAGTCGTCCGAGCAACGCGTGCGCACGCCGCGGTCCAGCGGCGGATGCCACCAGTGCAGTACGTCGCCCTGCGGAAACTGGTGCGCCGCGCTCAGCAGCAGGTGGTCGCGGGCGCGCTGCGGCTCGGCCAGCACCATCGCCATGCTGTCCTGCAGCTGGTCGCGGAAGCCGAACGCGCCACCGGACTGGTAATAACCGCTGCGGGCGAGGAACCGGCAACCGATCGTCTGGTACAGCAGCCAGCCGTTGGCCAGCACGTCGACGCTCGGGTCGGGCGTTTCCACCTGCACCGTGCCCAGCGTCCGCAGCCAGTACATGCGCACCGCATCGAGCGCGTCGTGGGCGGCGTCGGCACCGCGCGAGCGGGTGGCCAGGGCGACGGCATCGGCCCACGTCCGCCCGAGGCCGAGGCGGAACACGGTCTCGCGATGTTCCTGCGGTGCCAGTTCGATCGCGACCTGGATCGCGGCACAGGGGTCCAGCCCCGCGCCCAGCTTTCCCGACAGGCGCTCGCGCGCCAGCGCCGCGGGCCGCTGCAGGTTGCCGTTGCGGCCGAGAAACTCGGTCCGGTCGCCAGTCAGGCTGCGCGCGCCGATGGCGTGGCTGCCGGCGTCACTATCGAAGAAGGCAATGCGGCCTTCGAATTCGCTGTTGTAGCGATTGCGCGCCATCAGCACGCCGCTGTCGCCGTCGATCTCGGTCACGACATGCATCTGGGTCTTGGCATGCAGGTCGCCGAGGATCCATTCGACGTAGCCGGTGACGGTGAGGCGGCGCGGGCGTCCGGAGCGATTGTCCAGCTTCAGCACGCTGAATTTCACCGCATCCTGCAGCCCGACGTAGATCCACAGCTCGCTGGCAATGCCGTCCTCGACGTGCTCGTACACGCTGTAGCCGAAGCCATGGCGGGTGCGATACGGCCCCTCGCCGCGGCAGGGCAGCGGCATCGGCGACCAGACCCTGCCGGTCTCCTCGTCGCGCAGGTAGAACGCCTCGCCCGCGGTATCGCTGACCGGGTCGTTGTGCCAGGGCGTGAGGCGGAACTCGTGCGCGTTCTCGCCCCAGGTGTAGCCCGGCGAGCTCTCGCTGACCACGCAGCCGAACTGCGCATTCGCGAGCACGTTCGACCACGGTGCCGGTGTCGTGTGCTGGTCGTGGAGGTCGATGATGTACTCGCGTCCGTCCGGCGAGAACCCGCCGAGGCCGTTGCCGAGGATCCGTTCCACCGCGCCCTCGTCGAATGGCCATGGGTCGTGGCGCGGGGCCACGGCTGCCATGGGCGCGGCGTCCGTATCCAGTACCGACGGGGCGGTGACCAGCAACGGCACGGCCGGCGCGACGAGCGGGCGTCGTCCGAGCTGGTCGGACAGGCTGCCGCGCGCGTCGGTGATGATCACCCGCGCCACGGCCTGGATCAGCAGGCGGTCCTCCTGCGAGACCTGATGGCTCGGGCGCACGAAAATTCCGCCCGGCCGGTCGATCACATGCGCCTCCACGCCGGCGGCGATCAGCCCCATGATCTGGTCCTGCAACTGCTGGCGATAGCCGGCCTGGTCCTCGTTCCAGATCACCAGGTCGACCGTCAGCCCCTTGAGGCGCCAATATGCATGCGCCTGCACGAGCTGGCGCACGAGGTCGATGTTGTCGACGTCCGCGACCTGGAGCAGCACCAGCGGATGGTCCCCGGAAATCGACTGCCCCCACAGCCCGGACTGGCCGCGCCGGTTCTGCAGCAGCACCGCCTGCTCGGCCCGAAGCGCGGAGTTCGCATACAGCACCAAGCCGGCGAGGCGCTCGTACAACTGGGCATCGGCCTGCGAGGCGTTGATCTGGTGGCGCAGCACCTGGCTGTGGCTCCACGCCAGATCGAACACGCGGTCGGCGAGGCGCCGGTCGCGATACTTCTCGATCAGGCCCGCGCAATCCTCCCGCGCCTTGCCGACGCCGGTGACCATGTCGATGGTCGCGGTCTGTCCCGGCGCCACGGTGATACGCGAGCGGATCGCGACGATCGGGTCGAGCACCGAGCCCTGGGCGTTGGACAGCGCGACGCGGTCGGTCATCGCGAGCGGACGCTGCAGCGTGTTGCCACGGCCGACGAAGCGGGCCCGATCGGTCTCGTACGAGATTGCCTCGATGTCCGCCTCGTGCACCGCCATCAGGTGGAACATCCACGGCGGCAGTTCGTCGTGCGCGCGGGCGCGGCGGGTGCATACGATTGCCTGCTGCTCCGGCACCAGCTCGGTCTGCACGAACAGGTTGCTGAAGGCCGGGTGCAACTCGTCCGAGATCGCCGGGGCCAGCACTACTTCGGCATAGGTCGTGATCTCGATCGTGCGCGCGGTGCCTGCCAGGTTGGTGATGCGCAGGCGCCGGAGCTCGATGTCGTCCTCGGGCGATACCGCGATTTCGGTGTGGGTGTCGAAGTCGTGGCTGCGGCCACGGAACTCGGCTTTGGCGTCGGAAAAGATCGCCTCGTAGCCGTCGACCGGCGCCGTACACGGCTGGTGCGTGGTCGACCAGAAATCGCCGCTGGTGACGTCGCGCAGGTAGCAGAAGCTGCCCCAGTGATCGCGCGTGCTGTCCTCGCGCCAGCGGGTGACCGCCATCTCGTGCGCGCGGCTGTAGCCGCCGCCGGCGCTGCTGACCATGACGTGGTAGCGGCCGTTGGAGAGCATCTGCACTTCCGGGCGCGCAAGTCCGGTGCCCCGGAAGACGCGCAGCTGGATCTCCGGGACTTCCGAGCGCGGGCTTGCGCCGGCCACCTCGGCGGCATGCGGATGGAACACCCCGGTACGCGGGATGCGCTCCTGCAGCAGCAGCAGGGTCGCCTGGAACTCCGGGTCGGCCATGAAGCGCTTCTGCATCGGCTGGTCGCACAGCAGGTAGGCCAGCGACAACAGCCCCATGCCCTGGTGGTGGACCATGAAGGATCGGATCAGCGCATGGCTCTGCCCGCGCGGCAGCCGCGCGGCGGTGTAGTCGATCGCTTCGTAAAGGCCGAAGCGGCCGCCGAAGCCTTCGGCGTGGAGTCGCTGCAGGTTCTCGCATGCGGCCTCTGGCGCCACCATCAGCGCCATCATGCTCGCGTATGGCGCGACAACGAGGTCCTGCGCGAGGCCGCGCTTCAGACCGAGCCCGGGAACGCCGAATGCGCGGTACTGGTAGTTCATGCGCGCGTCGACCAGGTTGTAGCCCGACTCGGAGATGCCCCAGGGCACGCCGCGCTGGCGGCCGTATTCGATCTGGCGCGCCACCGAGTTGCGCGAGGTCTGGTCCAGCAGTGTCCCCTGGTAACTGGGCATCACCAGCTGCGGCATCAGGTACTCGAACATCGAGCCGCTCCAGGACAACAGCGTCGCGTCGCCATCGACCTCGGTCAGCAGCCGCCCAAGTGCGAACCAGCTGTCCTGCGGAAGCTGGCCCTGCGCGATCGTGACGAATGTGCACAGGCGTGCTTCGGACGCGAGCAGGTCGTAGAAACCGGCATCGACGCCATGTTCGTCGGCGTTGTAGCCGATCGCGAGCAAGTGGCGCGCCGGATCGTAGAGGAACGAGTAGTCCTGCAGCGCGCACTGGCCGGCGACGTGGGCCAGGCGTTCGAGCTCGATGATTCGTGCGCGTGCCCGCGCCTGGGCCGTACCACGCGCGTGAGCGGCGATCGGATCGTCTTCTCCGGCGCTGGTCGACTTCGCAAGCTCGCGCAGGGTGGGGATGCCGCCAAAGGGTTCGGGCATCACCGCCGCTTCGTCGCGCGAGGTTTCCAGCCATGGCCCGAGCTCGCCCAGATCCAGCAGCACCATCTCGCACTGTTGCAGCAGTGCCTGCGCCCACTGCCTGGCTTCACCAGCGGACTCATCCGCGAACGCTTCGCGTACGGCGTGCGCGTGGTCGCGCAAACGGGAAAATTGCCGCGAGGCATCGTGCAGCGTGGTCGCCGGTGCTTCGGTCGCGGCGAACAATTCGCGCCGGAAGCCGGCTAGCGGGTCGCTGCTGGCGTCCTTGCCGGTGGACTCGACCAGCACCTCGAGCGTGTCGGCCAGCCCGGCCAGCGCGGCCGGCGACAGCAGCGGCGCATCGACCAGGGCCAGCAGCCCCTGGCGCAGGGTCAGCAGGTGACCTGCAAGGTTGCCGCTGTCGACGGTCGAGACGTAATGCGGCGGCAACGGCTGCAGCGTCTGGGTGTCGTACCAGTTGTAGAAATGCCCGCGAAAGCGCGGCAACGATTCCAGCGTGCGCAGGGTATTGGCAGTGCGCGTCATCACAATCCCCACCGGTGCATAGCCGAAGTCGTACGCCGCCAGGTCGGCCAGCAGTGCCAGCCCGATGTTGGTCGGGGAGGTGCGGTGGGCGACGATCAGCGAGGGGTGCTCCTGCACGTTGTCCGGTGGCAGCCAGTTGTCGGCCTGGGTCACGTGGGTTTCAAAGAATGCCCAGGTTCGCCGCGACAGACGGCGCAGGAACCGTGTCTGCTCGTGCGACAGCGCCACGCCCTTGAGCAGGCGCGGGCGTCCCAGCCACCACATCAGCCATGGCGATACAAACCACAGCAGCAATACTGGCGTGGCGACCGCCAGTGCGCCCGGATGTACGCGCGCGATCGCGAGCGCGGTGGCCAGCGCAAATGCCGGGGCGACCCACATGTTGCGCAGGCTCGCCTGCCAGCTGTCCGCAAGGGTGCGTTCCACTTCGCTGGACGGATGCCACTGCAGCAGCTTGCGGCGCGTCACCGTGGTGCGCCACAGCGTGCTGACGATCGCGTGCAGGCTGAAGAACGCCTCGTATGGCAGGCATGCCAGCGTGAGTGGCGCACGCGCGAAGTTGCGCAGTACCGCAAACACCGAGCGGTGGAAGTGGGCGCGCAATGGCAGGTCTGGTGGCCGGCTGGCGAAGTCGATCATCGATGCCAGCATCGGCGGCACCACCAGGATCGACAGCACCCACAGCGTCCACACGCCGGGGCGCGGCGCCAGCAGCCAGCCCATTACCAGCAGCACGGTGGTCGCCGTGGGCACGAGGCTGCGGCGCAGGTTGTCGACCAGCTTGCCGCGCGACAGCATCGATAGCGGATTCTTCCCGATGCGGCCGTCGGCGCCACGCACCCACGGCCAGATCCACGGCAGCAACTGCCAGTCACCGCGGATCCAGCGATGCCGACGTTTCACGTCGGCGGCATAACGCGACGGATAGTCCTCGTAGAGCTGCACGTCGCTGACCACGCCGGCACGCGCGTAGCAGCCCTCGAGCAGGTCGTGGCTGAGGATGCGGTTCTCCGGCAGGCGGCCTTCCAGTGCGCATTCGAAGGCATCGATGTCGTAGATGCCCTTGCCGACGAACGAGCCTTCGCTGAACAGATCCTGGTAGACGTCGGAAACCGCGCGGGTGTACGGATCGATGCCCGGCTCGCTGCCGAACAGCCGCGCGTACCAGGATCGCGCCTGGCCGCTCATGCTGATGTCCACCCGTGGCTGGAGGATGCCGTAGCCACGCCGCACCACGCGACGTTCCGGATCGAACTCGGCCCGGTTCAGCGGGTGGGCGAGGGTGCCGACCAGCTTGCGGGCGGCATCGCGCGGCAGCTGCGTGTCGGTATCCAGGGTAATGACGTAGCGGGTACCGACCAGTGCATCCAGGTCGCCGGTGATCCGCAGGAATTGATCTCGCGGGCCGCCGCGCAGCACGCCATTCAAGGCCGCCAGCTTGCCGCGCTTGCGCTCATGGCCGATCCACGCGCCTTCGCTCGCGTTCCATGTCCGGGGGCGATGGAACAGGAAGAAGATGTCGCCGCGTCCGCTGGCATGGCGGTCGTTGAGCGACTGGATTTCCCGTTGCGCGACCTCCATCAGTTCCGCGTCCTCCGCCAGCACCTCCTGGTCGGCATCGAGGAAATCCGTCAACAACCCGAAATGCAGGTTGCTGTCGCGATTGGCAAGGAACCGCACCTCCAGGGCTTCGGCGAGGCTTTGCACGCCATCCACGTTACCCAGCATCGTGGGGACCACCACCAGGGTGCGGGCGGAGGCGGGGATGCCTTCGGAGTAGTCCAGGCGCGGAAGTGCCCGCGGGGTTGCCAGTAGCGTGGCCGCCCAGTTCACCAGGGCCACGCCCAGTTCGCTGTACGCGATCGCCCCGAGCAATGCGATCAGCGACAACAGCGCCACGCCGTGAACGCCGAGTCGGGCCTCGATGATCAACCCCTGGGTGAAGAAGATGACGATCAGCGCGATCGGCGCGGTGTAGGCCAGCAAGGGCAGGCGACGCGCCGTCTTGCGCACCGAACTGCGTACGCCATAGCGCGGGGCCAGCGCTTCCTCCAGGACGCGGCGGCCGTCATCGATCAGGTAGTAGCCCACGTGGGCCGCCAGGTCCTGCGGATCGTGCCGCGCCGCATGCGCGCCTGCCAGTTCCAGCACCTTCCCGGCGACCTCGGTCTCGAGCAACTGGCCGCGGCGCGCGATCTGCTCGGTGACGTGGCGGTACTGGTCGCGGGTGGCGAAATCCATGAGTCCGTAGGTACCGCCGGGATCCTGGCGCAGCGTCTGCTCCACCACGCTCATGGTCTCGACGAACTCGCGCCAGTCCATCATCGCCAGGAAGCGCAGGCTGCCGATGCTGTTGCTGACCGAGACCTGGTCGGCGGCCTGCTGCTGGCTTTCGATCTGGACCATCTGCTCGATGGTCTGGTGGCTCTCGGACAACCATTGCTCGACCCACGTCAGCGGCAGGGCGAGGGTGGAACCGCGGCCCTGCAGCCGGCGGGCGATCTCGGCCACGAACGCGCTGGAGACCGGTGGACGCGACCGCACCATGTCGGCGATCACAAGCACCAGGCTCTTGGGGTCGGCCTCGGCAATCTCGGCCAGGCGATCGGCCCACTCGTCGGCCAGGTTGCGATCATTGCGGTCGGCGATGATGCGCGCGCTGACGCGGCGCAGGTTCTCGATCAGCGCCAGCCGCAGCATGATCGGAATTGCCCACAGTTCGCCGAGCTTGAGCGGGGTCACGGTCTGGTAGGCGGCGACGAACCGCGTCAGGCTTTCGGCATCGACGCGGCCATCGCCGTGGGAGATCGCATTGAGCGCGATGTCATACACCCGGGGGAGCGGTCCGCCGTCATTGTCCAGCTTGGGCAACTGGAGGCTGTAGCCCTTGGGCAGGTGGCGCCGGGCGATCGAGACCTGTTCCTCGATGAGGTAGA
>DATHRJ010000115.1:0-13060 GCA_035465455.1 Lysobacter sp. | reverse complement strand
GCGCATGCGGCCAATGCGGCCAGGACAACGACAGCGGCGACAGCGCGCATGGACGGACTCCGGCAAACGGGAGGCCGACGCTAGCACTGACGGCAGGCGTGGCCAAACCGCGGATGCGGAGGCATCTGGCGGCCGCGGATCAGCCGCGCGCCCGGCACGCCGTGTCCGACGGTCGGGACGGCGCCGGCACTGCCCCGCTATTGCGGTGGACTGCCCGGAAACGCGTCCACGGGCTGCTCGAAGGCGATGAACAGCGTGCAGGCAGCCGCCTCGCCGCACCGGCCCTCGTGCGCCAGCTTTGCCGGTCCGTAGGCATAGGTCCCGGGGCGAAGGGCGACCGGTTCCTGCCCGGCATAGGTCACCTGCAGCTCGCCTTCGACCAGCACCATGCGCTCGGCGGAGGTGTGCCAGTGCAGCGGGATCTGCGCACCGGCCGGCACGCGGAAGAAGACGTCGGCATTGTCCTGGCCCGGATCGCCATGCAGCACCGCGATCGCGCAACCTTCGGGCATGAACTCCGGACACGGGCCCCACTGCAGTTGCGGATCCTTGGCGGTGTGCGCCAACGCGCGCGCCTGCGCTTGCGCCGGGGCATGCGCCTGGTCCTCGTCGTGCGCCTGCGTGGTCTGCGCTGGCGCCGCCTGCGCCGGGGGCTCCTCCGGGTCTTGCGCCTGCGCGGGCTGCAGCAGCAGCGCCCCCAGCGACAGGATCAGGAGTTGGGGTGTGGTCATGCGGCGTGCCTCCGGCGTGGCTCCGGCGATTCGTGGGTCATTGCGGTCCCTCGGCGCAGGCGCCGTCTGCGCCGTGCGCGACCACGCACGGCGGTCGGAGTGACTGGACGGTACCGCTGCTGCAGCGGCGGCGCGCCGGTGGCACCGCTCCAACCGGAGAACGCACCCGCCGCGCCGGCACGGCCAGGGAATCCTATTTGTCGCGCGCCCGGAACGGCAGCACCGTGCCGCGCGGCGGCGGCTCCGGGCGCTGCCACAGCACCGGCACCTCCGATGGCGCCGGCGGTTCCAGCTCGTCGTCCGGCGCGGGCTCGGCATCCTCGTCGAGTTCCCAGCTGTAGCGCTTGCGCGGCAGCGCCGGGTCGCGGTGGCGGAACGCGAACGCGGCGACCACCCCGGCCACCGCGCCGCCCAGGTGCGCCTGCCACGACACCCCGGGCTCGCGCGGCAGCACCGTCAGCAGCATGCCGCCGTAGAGCAGGAACGCGATCATCGCCGCGGCGATCGCCGGGCGGTCGCGGCGCAGCAGGCCGAGCACGAACACCAGGAACATCAGCCCGTGGGTCAGGCCGCTGGCACCGAGGTGGCGCGAGCCGGGTTCGCCCAGCAGCCACGCGGCCAGCCCGGCGCCGAGCCACACCAGCGGCAGCGCGCGCAGGGTCGCGCGCGGGTACAGGCCGCCGGCGAGGGTGCCCAGCAGCAGCATCGAGAACGCGTTCGCGGCGAGGTGGTCCAGCGAGCCGTGCAGCAGCGGCGCGGTCAGCACGCCCTTCAAACCCGCCAGCGACCACGGCTGCACCATCCAGGCGCCGACGTCGAAACTGCCCTGGGCGCTGAACGTCGCCACCAGCACCAGCACGAATGCCAGGCTGAGGTTGATCGCGCGGAACCAGCGACGTCGATCGGCGCGGCGCTGGGCGGGTGAGTCGGGCGGGGCGTCGTGGGTCGGCAGCTGCATCCCCATGCAATGGAGGCCTGCCTGCGATTTGCAAGGCGGTGACCCGCCTACCACTCGCGGATCTGCGCCCCGGCCTGGTGATCACCGCCGTGGCGGCGTCCTGGGCGCGCGCATCAGGCTCAGGACGACGGCTGCCCCGATCGTCACCGCCACCATGCCCAGCGACCAGCCCACCGGCACCGGGTAGACATCGGCCAGCAGCATCTTGATGCCGATCAACATCAGCACCAGTGCCAGCGCGTACGGCAGCAGGTGGAAACGGTCGGCGACGCTCCCCAGCAGGAAGAACATCGCGCGCAGTCCGAGCACGGCAAAGACGTTGGAGGTCAGCACGATGAACGGGTCGCTGGTGATCGCGAAGATCGCCGGGATCGAGTCCACCGCGAAGACCACGTCGGTGACCGCGATCAGCACGATCACCACGAACAGCGGGGTGAAGCAGCGCGCGCCGTTCGCGGTCACGGTGAAGCGATGGCCGTGGTATTTCGAGGTCAGCGGCAGGTGCCGGCGCATCCACTTCAGCGCCGGATTGGCGGCCAGGTCGCGCGGCTTGTGCGCGGCGCGCAGCAGCCGGACGCCGGTCAGCAGCAGGAACCCGCCGAACACGTAGAAGATCCAGTGGAACCTGGCCAGCAGCACGGCGCCCAGCAGGATCATCCCCGCGCGCAGCACGATCGCGCCGAGCACGCCGATGATCAGCACCCGCTGCCGCTGCTCCGGCGGCACCGCGAAGTAGTTGAAGATCGTCAGGAAGATGAAAAGGTTGTCGACCGCGAGCGACTTCTCGACCACGTAGCCGGTCAGGAACTCCAGCGCGACGCGGTTGGCGACCTCGCGGCCGGCGTGCTCGAGCTCGTACCACCACAGCCCGGCATTGAACGCCAGCGACAGCGCGATCCAGCCAAGGCTCCAGCCCAGCGCTTCGACGAAGCCGACCTTGTGCGCGCCGCCGTGGCGCACCAGCACCAGGTCCACGAACAGGGCCACCAGCACCAGCGCGGCAAACGTGCTCCACAAAAGCGGGTTGCCTATCGTGTGCATGGCAGGGTCGTCGGAAATCACGTCGCGCTGCGCGGTCAGAACGGATCGTAGTGCAGGCACGCTTCAGCCGCCGCGATGACCGCCAGCGGCGGGACGGTCCACCGCCGCCATGCATGAACGATCGGCAGCAAGGGCGGGTGCCGGGCCGCGTAGAATGGCCGCCATGAACGCGATCACCAGCGACAACCCCACCGTCCATCTCAAGAATGCGTGGAAATCCAGCCACCCGTGGATCTTCCAGCGGCTGGTGGAAAAGCCCGCGACGCGGCCGAAGTCCGGGCAGATCGTCGACGTGGTCGGGGTCGATGGCGACTGGATCGGCCGCGGCTTCTACAACGGCCATTCGCGCATCGCCCTGCGCATGCTCGAGAACGACCCCGCGGTGGCGATCGATGCCGGCTGGTTCGCGCGCAAGATCGCCGCGGCGGTGTCGCTGCGCCGCGACCTGCTCAAGCTCGACGCGGTCAGCGATGCCTGGCGCGTGGTGCACAGCGAGGGCGACGGCATTTCCGGGCTGGTGGTCGACCGCTACGGCGACCTGCTGGTGCTGGAATTCTTCAGCGCCGGCGCGTTCCGCCACCGCGAGTGGATCCAGGCCGCGCTGCTGGAGCAGTTCCCGGGCTCGCGCTTCTACATGTTCGCCGACGAGCACGTGCAGAAGCAGGAGAGCTTCGACTTCCGCGGCACCGCGCCGCCGGCCCCGTCCATCATCACCGAGCACGGCGTGCGTTTCCGCGCCGACCCGGCCGGTGCGCACAAGACCGGCTTCTTCGCCGACCAGCGCGAGAACCGCCAGTGGCTGTCGCAGCTGTGCGAGGGCCAGCGGGTGCTCGACCTGTGCTGCAACACCGGCGGCTTCGGCGTGTACGCGGCCGCGCGTGGCGCGACCGAGGTGGTCGGGGTCGACATCGACGAGGACGTGCTCGCGATCGCCAAGGGCAACGCCAAGCTCAACGATGTGCAGGTGAAGTTCGTGCAGGCCGACATCTTTCCGTGGCTGCGCGATGCCGGCAATGCCGGCGAGCGTTTCGACGTGGTGATCCTGGATCCGGCGAAGATGACCCGCGACCGCGAGCAGGTGATCCCGGCGCTGAAGAAGTACCTCGACATGAACAAGCTCGCCCTCGGCGTGGTCAAGCCCGGCGGGCTGCTGGCGACGTTCTCGTGCACCGGCCTGGTCAGCGAGGAGCAGTTCCTCGACATGATCCGTCGCGCCGCGTTCTACGCCAATCGCACCGTGCAGGTGCTGCGGGTCAGCGGCGCCGGTGCCGACCACCCGTGGCTGGCGCAGGTGCCGGAGTCGCGCTACCTCAAGGCCGCGTTCTGCCGCGTGCTGGACTGACACCCGTGTAGCGCGGGTACGCGCAGCGCGTGCGGGCGCTCGCCGAGCGCCACGACTCACTGCCAGGTCCCGGGTGCGCTGCGCTTACCCGGGCTACGGCTGCGGGGCTGGGTCTAGCTTGCCGACGCCACCATCGGCGCCGGCGCCTGCTGGGCGAGCGCAGCCACCAGCCGCTCGGTGATCCAGCGCTCGGCGAAGCCGCCCAGCTGCGCGTTCTCCAGGAAGCCGCAGTGGCCGCCCCACTCGGCGATTTCCAGCCGCGCGCTGTCGGGCAACCGCAGCGCATCGAACCCGGCGATCGGGATCACCGGGTCGTCGGCGGCCATCAGGATGCTCGCCGGCACCTGCAGCGCGGCGAGGCGATCGCCGGCGATCGAATACCCGTCGAAGTAGCGGTCGATGGTGCCGAAATCGGTATGGCGCTCGACCAGCCACTGGGTCAGCGCGCGCATGCGCAGGTCCAGGGTGCGCGCGTCGAAGCCCAGCTGCTGCGGGAACAACCGGTACTTGCGCGCCAGCGATTCGCGCCACTTGCGCTCGAAATACCACATGTAGAGCGGCAGTCCGGCCTCCATCGCGTCCATCGTGCGCGCCGGATCCAGCACCGGACAGACCGCGGCGACGTGCGCGAGCGGCAGCCCGACCGCGGGCGCGCGCAGCGCCAGCCTGAGGGCGAAGTTGCCGCCGAGCGAATAGCCGGCGACCGACAACGGCTGCCGCGGGAACCGCTGGGCGATATCGCGGGCCGCATGCACGACCTCGTCGATCCGGTTGGAGTGGAACAGCGCCTCGTTGAGGTGATGGGTGCCGCCGTGGTCGCGGAAGTTCAGCCGGAACACCTCGAAGCCGCGCTCCAGCAGGCGCGCCGCGGTCAGGCGCATGTAGCTCGAATCGACACTGCCCTCCCAGCCGTGCAGCAGCAGCACCAGCCCGCGCGACTGCACCCCCGGCACCGCGCTGTGCAGGCCCTGCAGGCGCACGCCATCGCCACCGTCGACCAGGTGCTGGCGGGTCACCGCACCGGCCGCCGCCAGGCTGCGCTCGCCCACGCGCCGGCGCAGCGGGCTGGAGCCCAGCGCCGACTGCACGTGCGGGTTGCGCAGCCAGCGCGGTGGTTGGTAGTCGGCGGCGGTCAGCATGCGGCGGTCACCCGATCTTTTGTCCGGACCAATGCGGACGTCTGTAATGACGTGCTGCGCTGGGGAAACAGGCAGGAATGGCACTGGGCATCGCGGGTCGATGTCGGCGCGCGGTTCAGCTTGCCATCGCCTCGATGATCCGCGCCCGGGCCAGTTCGGCCATGCGCCGGCGGCCCTCGGTGGCACCGGGCTCGATCGGCACCAGGAAATGCACCTCCGCCAGCCGTGGCGGCTCGCCGAGCAACCGCAGGAAGTTGCCGACGAAGCTCTCGCCGCGCGCGAACGCGACCGTGCGCTGCGCCGCGCCCTGAGCGCCATAGCGCAGCGCCACCGGCTGCACCGGCACCCCGGCCTCGACCGCGGCCAGGAAGATGCGCGCGTGGAACGGGCCGATCTCGCCGCCGCCGCGCGCGCCGCCCTCGGGGAACACCCCGACCGAACGGCCGCCGCGCAGCCGCGCGAGCATCTCGTGCAGCACCCCGCCGAGCGATTCGGTGCTGCCGCGGTGGTGGAAGATCGTCTCGCCGCGCTCGGCCACCCAGCCGATCAGCGGCCACTCCTGGATCTCGCGCTTGGCGACGAAGCCCATCATGCGCTGGCTGTGCAGCGCCTGGATGTCGACCCAGCTGACATGGTTGGCCACGAACATCGCCGCGCCCTGCACCGGCGTGCCGACGCGACGGACGCGGAAGCCGAACACGCGCATCAGCCCGAGCGACCAGGCGCGGATCAGCCAGTGGTCGAGGCGCTCGTCACCGACGCGCAGGCCGCGGGTAGGCAGCGCGATCAGCAGCAGCACCAGCGGCAGGTCGACCAGCAGGTGCCACAGCAGCATCGGCACCCGGACCAGGTAGCGCAGCGCGCGCGCAGCCGCCACACCGGACGGCGCGGCGGCGCCGGCGGGGGAAGGCGGCGAAGTCATGGGCGCGATGATACCGAAGCTGCGGATGGCCCGGCCGGCGGCGTCTCAGCTGCGCGCGATCACGGCCAGGGTGATCCGCGAGATGCAGGCCAGTTGGCCGTGATCGTCCTCGATCCGGACTTCCCAGACGTGGGTGCGACCGCCGACATGCAGCGCCCGCGCGGTCCCGGTGACGTGGCCGTCGCGCACCGCGCGCAGGTGGTTGGCGTTGATCTCGATCCCGACGCAGGCGCGGCCCTCGGGCACGCACAGGTTTCCGGCGCTGCTGCCGAGGGTCTCGGCCAGCAGCACCGAGGCGCCGCCATGCAGCAGGCCGTAAGGCTGGTGGGTGCGGCGATCGACCGGCATGGTCGCGCGCAGGTAGTCGGGACCGATCTGGCTGAAGACGATGCCCAGCGTCTCAATCGCGGTGTTGCGCGAGAGTTCGTTGAGCTGGTCCAGGGTGGTGTGGCCGCGAAACAGCGGCGGCTTGTCGGAGGCGGCGGCGGTCATCGCGCCACGATAGCCGAACGCGAGCGGCTCACGCGAAGACGGAATAACCCGGGAGCGAGCGCCTGTGGGGGGATCGGCGTGGTCCCGGGTTGTGGGGGCAGCAGGCTATCGATCGGGCAATGTCGCGGCGATGGCAGGGCGCGGGCCAGGTGCGGTGCGGGCGCTGCCGGCAGGGTTCGCAGCCCACTCAGGCGAGGCGGAACATGCGGGGACCGTTGTCGCCGATGTAGCGACGCGGCGCGGCGTAGCCGCTGCTGTTGCCGTAGCCGACGCCGAAGTCGCGCTCGCGGCGCTGCGGGCGGGACGAGCTGCTGGCCGTCGCGAAAGACTGGCGCGGGACATTGGGGTTGAAGCTGCGGATGGCGGGGGCGAGGACGTTCATGGCGGGTTCCTGGGGAGCGGAGGCAAGACGGGGGGCGGGGGTGTCAGTGCAGGCGGAACAGGCGCGGGCCGTTGTCGGCGATGTAGCGGCGCGGGGAGGCATAGCCGCTGCTGCTGCCGTAGCCGACGCCGAAGTCGCGGGCGCGATGCTGCAGGCGCGACTGGCCGTTGCTGGGGGCGAAGAACTGCGGCTGGCGCGGGGCGGCGCTGTCGAAGCTGCGGAGGGCGGTGGTCAGAGCGTTCATGGCGGGCTTCCTGTTTGGGCGTGGTAGTGACTGGGTGTGTTGGTAGAGTACAACACCTAATCAACCGAACATGTGCCGGAAGTCACCCAACTTATGGCCTATCTGGATAAGCGGGAGGAGACGGGCACTGCCTGCCTTGGATGGCGCCGCCGCGCCCGGGGTTGCCATGACTGGAGACACCCCGGCCGGCCGCGCAGCGGCGGGGCGCCTGCTGCGCCCGCGGCTTCGGGTGGCTGCGCTACAGGATTGGCGCGAGCCCGGCGCCGAACGCGGTGAAGATCCGCGTGGTGAGCGTCTTCAGGCCGAGGGCGACCTCGGGGAAGTCCCCTACCGGCACGTGGCAGGCGCGGAAGCCGGGATCGTCCGGCGGCAGCGGCTGCGGGCATTGCGGCCCGGGGACGAACACGTAGCTGGTGGCGTAGCGGGTCGGCCACAGGTCGAACAGCGGCAGGTGCTCCGACAGCTTGCCCAGCGAGTACTCCAGTCCGGACAACACCGGCAGCTTGTCGCGCCGGGCGATCACCCACGAGTTGGCCGGGGCGATGTCGCGGCGGATGCTCGCGGCCAGCTCGCCCGCGAACGCCGGGTCCTCGATCACCACCGCCGCCTCGGTGTTGTAGTGGTCACCGCGCGGATCGAAGTTGTGGGTGCCGATCACGCCGATGCGCTCGTCGATGACCAGTGACTTGGCGTGCATGCCGATGCGCACCCCGGCGCGTTGCAGCGGCACCGGCTCATTGGCGCCGCGCGAACCGAAGCGCAACGCCGCGTTCTCGCGCCTGAGTGGCCGGCGCTGGTATGAGGCGCGGTTGCGCACGACGCTGCGGCGGTCGCGAGGCACGTATTGCGCGCTGGCCGGTGCGGAACGGCCCGGTGCCACCCCCGGCTCCGGAACCGGCGCCAGCTCGGCCCCGGTGGCGGCGATGTCGACCGGCGCGTCCAGCGGGAACGGCTTGTACTCGTAGATGTTGAAGCCGAAGTCGCGCAGGTAGCGGCGCTTGTACTTGTACGACAGCGCATAGGCGATGAACGCATCGGTCGCGGCCAGGCTGTTGGTCGAGACGATCACGCGCGGTGGATCGGGACGTTGGTGCAACTGCCGGAACATGTCCTGCGCCGGCTTGGACAACACCAGGTACGGGGTCTGCAGCAACACCTCGTGCTGCGCCGACTCGATCAGCCCGCGCAGCGAGTGCGACGCGCCGGTGTGGTCCTGGCGGTCTTCGTCGTGCTTGGCGGGCGAATCGGACACGTAGTCGACCGCACCGACCGGCAACGCGCGCGACACCAGGCGCGCCTGCACCAGAGCGGCGTCGTCGGCGTCGCGGCGCATCCGCGCGGCGCGCTCGGGATGCTCGAACTTCGCCGGCGGCAATGCCGGCACGCCGTCGCGCAACAGCGTGCGGCCGATGTCGCGCAGCCGCGGCAGCGGCACGCTGCTGGGGTCGAACCAGAACCCGCTGAAATCGGCCGACATGTCGCGCGCGGTCGGCCCGGCGACCAGCACGTCGCGGTCGCGGAAGTTGTACTCGTCGTCCCAGTCGTAATAGTCGTTCTGGTAATTGCGCCCGCCGGCGATGCCGACCGCGCCATCGATCATCAGCAGCTTGCTGTGCATGCGCTGGTTGAGCTTGCGCCAGCAGCACAATCCCGCCAGCACGTACTGCGGGTAGCTGATGCGCGCCTGCCCGAGCATCGGGTTGTACAGCCGCACCTCGAAATTGGCATGGGCACCGGCCAGCGCCGCCAGGGTGTCGATGTCACCGATCGCGGCGAGCTGGTCCATCAGCAGGCGCACGCGCACGCCGCGCCGCGCCGCCGCCAGCAGCTCGTCGAGCACCAGCCGGCCGGCATCGTCCTCGTCGAAGATGTAGGTCTGCAGGTCGATCGCGTCGGTCGCGCTGCGGATCAGGTTGATCCGCGCGAGCAGCGCATCGGTGCCCTCGTCGAGGATCAGCGCGTAGTGGCGCGGCTGCGAAGGGGTGGACTCGGCGAACGCGCGCCCGGCCAGCTCGCGCAGCGCCGACGGCTGCGCGCAGGCGCCGGGCCGGTCGCAGCTCAGCTGCCGCGATTGCGCCGCCTCGGCGACCGCGACCGCGCGCTGCGCCTGCTGCGGGCTCAGGGTCGCGCAGGCCGGGAGCCACAGCGCCAGAACCGCCAGCGCCAGGTGCCGCAGCGGACTCATCGCGAAGTCCCCGGCGCCGGTTGCTGCAGGCGCACGCGCAGCTGGAACCGGACGTTGCTGCCGAGCACGAAACGCCAGTCGTCCAGCGCATAGTCGCCGCGGTCGACGCTGCCGCTGGCGATCGCGTCGCAGTCGCGACCCGGGCGGGCGCATTGCGATGGCTCCAGCACGAAGGTCTCGGTGCGGCTGACCCCGCGCATCGTCAACTGTCCGCGCAGGAGCCCGCCGGTGCGCGCCAGCGCGGGCGGATGCGGCTCGGAAACGAACTCGACCAGGGGATGGTGCCGCGCATCGAAGAAGCGCGCACCGCGCGCCAACTCGGTGTACCGCGGCGAGTCGCCCACTTCCACCGCCGCGGTCGCCAGCCGGATCCGCACCTGCTGGCGCCCGTCGGGCAACTCGACCAGCTCGCCGTCGTAACGCGGGAACGTGCCGGCCACGCGCTGGCCCCAGCGCGTGCGCAGCTCGAACCCGAAACGGGTGTGGTCCGGATCGAAACCGGTTGCGACGGCACCCGCCGGCAGCGGCCCCTGATCCGCGTTCGCGGCGACGGCCCACGCGGGCGCGACCAGCAGCGCCAACATCAGCCAGCCGGTGAGCGTTTCCTTGCCGCGGACTTCCCTATGGGTTGGTCGCAGTGCGGTCACGGCCACCAGAAGGCGCTGAGCTTGGCGATCCCCGGCTCCAGCGCGGCGTTGGCGGGCATGCTCAGTACCGCGACGCCGCCCGGAGGCATGCCGCGATGGTCGCCCGACTGGCCGCTGTGCAGCAGCGCGGCGAGTTGCTCCAGCCCGGGGTTATGGCCGACCAGCATCAGCCGCGGCACCTCGCACAGGTTGTCGGCGAGCGCGATCAGGGTGCCGGAGGTGCCTTCGTAGATCGCGTCCTCGACGCGCTGATCGACGTAGCCGACCGCACCCAGCACCGCTTCCAGGGTCTCGCGCGCGCGCCGCGCCGGCGAGCACAGCACGCAGTCGGGCACCAGGTTCTGTTCGGCCAGCCAGCGGCCGGCGGCCTCGGCTTCGGCCAGGCCCTCGGACGACAGCGGGCGGTCGAGGTCGGCCTGGCCGGGGGCGGCCGGTTCGGCGTGGGCGTGTCGCAGCAGGATCAGTTCGCGCATGGGGTGGGCTCGAAGCGGGCGGGAGGGTGGGGCGGGGAGCGAATGCGGGAACGGGGAACCGGGGAGCACCAGAGTAGCGGCTACCACGCAGCGCTGGCTCCCTTGCCGATTTCCGCTTCAGCTTCCCCCATCTATTTGTTAAGCCACTTCAGCAGCGGCTGCCAGTCGGACTGGTGGTCGCGTACCTGGGCGGAGTGGTAGTCGAACAGGCTTTTGCCCAGCGACGTCAGCATCACGTAGCCCTGGCTGTCGCGCAGCTGGGCGACCACCGGGTACGGCCACTGCCGCAACAACTCCAGCGCCTGCTGCGAGGCATTGGTCCACGGCTTCAGGCGGTTGCCGACCAGGCCCACGCGCAGCTCGCCGCGGCGCACGCGCGGGTGCCGGGCCAGGGTGTCGAGGAACTGCACGGTCGCCTCGATGTCCAGGATCGACGGCTGCACCGGCACCACCAGCGCATCGGCCAGTTCCAGGAACGCGGCCAGGTCGTCGGCGTCGGCCCCGGCCGGGGCGTCGATGAAGATGCGGTGGGTGTCGTCGGGCAGCTGCCGGCGCCAGGCCTTGCGGCGGGTGGCGTCGAGCAGCAGCACCGCGCTGTCGAGCTGCGAGCGTCGCTGGGCCCAGCGGGTGGAGGACCCCTGCGGGTCGGCATCGACCAGCGCGGTGTTGAAGCCGTCGAGCGCCGCCTGCGCGGCGAGGTGAGTGACGACGGTCGTCTTGCCGACGCCGCCCTTGGAACTGGCCACCAATACGGTCTTCATCGATCCCCCTGGGCGCTCACCGACGGAACCCGCAGCGTACACCGCGGCCGCGCACGGCGGCCATAACGAGCGCGATAACGCCGCCGCAGCCCGAAAGCACCCGCCCTGGCCGTCACCCGACCGGCAGCCGGGCCCACAGCGGCAGCGTCAGCAACGACAGCAGCAGGCCGTAGCCGACCAGCGCCGCCGCCAGCCGCGGCGCGAGGTTGCAGGCGATCGCCATCGCCGCGGCGGTGATCATCGAGGGCATCGCCGCCTCCAGCACCGTCGCGCGCGCCATGTCGCCGTGCAGGCCCAGCAGCGGCGCCAGCAGCCACGCCAGCGCCGGCATCAGCGCCAGCTTGAGCACCAGCCCGGCGGCAAGCGGCTTGAGCTCGTCGCGCGGCAGCGCCAGTTGCACCGACAGCCCGATCGTCAGCATCGCCAGCGGCAGCAGCGCGTCGGCCAATCGCTGCAGACCGCCGGCGACCCACGTCGGCGGCTCGGCCGGCATCACCGTCAGCCCCAGCAGCAGCGCCCACAGCGGCGGAAACCGCAGGATGCGCACCAGGATCTCGCGCGCCCGCGGCGGCGCGTCGCCGCTGTAGCGCGCCAGCACCCACAGCCCGAACGTCGACATGATCAGGAACGCGCCGAACTGGTCGTACACCACCGCATACGGCAGCGCGTGCTCGCCGATCAGCGCGCGGGTCAGCGGATAGCCCAGGAAACTGGTGTTGCCCAGCGCCACCGCCAACAGCAGCACCGCGTGCTGGTCGCGGCGCAGGTGCAGCACGCGCGACAGCAGGCCCACCAGCAGCACCGTCGCGCCCAGCAGCAGCCAGGGCACCGCGACCACGCCCAGCAATGACGGGGCCAGCTCCAGCCGCGGCGCATAGCGCAACACCGCCGCCGGCAGGCACACGTACAGCACGACCAGGTTCAGCGTCTGCGCAGCCGACTCCGGCAGCACCCGCAGGCGCTGGAAGAGGTAACCGAGCGCCAGCATCGCCAGCACCAGCGCAAACGCATCGAACGCCATCGTGGGAAGTTCCCGCCGCGCTCGTTGGCGCGGGTGCGGCCATGGTCGCGGCTGGGGGGCTGCGGCTCAAGCCGCGCAGCATCGCGCGGCTCCAATTGCCCTCAGGTGTGCGGCTGGATCGCGCCGGCCTGCGAGTTGCTCAACCGTTGGGGGCTTCGCGGCCGGTGGTGACCAGGCTGCGCCGGTGTTCGTCATCGGGCAGCCAACCGGCGGGTGGCGTCAGCGGCGTGCCGGAGGCCTGCAGCAGGCTTTTGACCGCGGCCAGTTCTCCGTCGCGCCAGACCGTGTCGAGGTAATCCTCGGGCACTGCCTTTCGCATGAGCGCGGATGCGCTGTCCCATACCCAGTGGTGTTCGCGCAGGCGCTCGCGCCAACCGGCGGCGGCGGGCTGGTCCACGGTGAGCAGCACGAGCTTGGTCAGCGCCATTGATTGCGACAGCGCGGTAGGTTCGTCGGACATGAGCGTGTGGATCGCGATGCACTGTGCGCGCCGCTTCGCCGTGGCCGGGTCACCGTTGCTTGGGCAAGCGCGGGACAGCACGGCCATCGCCGGCAGCGCCATCGACGAACTGACCGCCATCGCCACAACGCCGTCGAGGTCGCGCCGGGTTGCCGGACGGCCCCGGCCGAAATCCTGCCCCATCGCCGCTGCCACGTCCGGCGACAGCGGCGGCACGTCGACCTGCTCGAGAACCCCGGTCAGCAGCCGGCCGGTTGCGCCG
>DATHRJ010000114.1:0-2560 GCA_035465455.1 Lysobacter sp. | reverse complement strand
ACGACGAAGCGGCCATGGGACCGGGCGACGTCATCGGTCAGCTGGCCAAACATGCGGTAGAACGCGCGGTGCATGCGCCGGGAGCCGGCCACCACCGAGTCGACGGGCTGCTGCTGCCACACCTGCAGGCCCCAGCACTGTTCCGGCGTCAGGTACACGGCGTCTTGTTCCGCGCGATTGAGGTCGACCTCGAAGCGCGACCGGTGCGCAATCACGTGCGTCGGCACGTCCCGGATCGCCTGTCCGGTGAACGGGTCTTCCTCCCGCAGCCGCTCGGCAGGCGGCAGCGCCATCGCCGCGGCCACTTCCGGGCGCAGGTCGCCGCCATCGTGGATCGCGGTGGCGATGACCGGATCGTCGCTTCTCTGCAGCGTCCACCAGGGGCGGGGCGCCGGATGCGTGCGATGGGTCGGAGTACTTGGATTCATCGCCGCAACTGTTGCCGAAACCGGGTTGACGAGGGCGTGTAGAAGCGCCGTTTGCGCCCGGTCCCTGGCAACAACCCGACATATGCCCATGCGTGGCGTTCAGGTCCTGCAAGTCTCCTGGTGGACTGGACGCCGGCACCTGCAGAACCCCAGGCGTACTGCATTTTCCCGCATGCCGCCATCGACGATGGATTCCTGGCCGGTGACGAAGCCGGATGCCGGGCCGAGCAGGACGACGGCAAGGTGCCGGATGTTTTCGGGCGTGCCGACCCGGCCCGCAGCGGCCATGCGCTTGCCCGTCGTCCCCGTGGCCGGGGTTTCGGGCAACATGTCCGGACGGAGCGTGTTGCCAGGGGTGCGCGAGGGCGACTCCATGCTTCCCGTTGTCAGCGACCCGAATTTGCGTCGTGCGCCCATGAAGGGGTCGACGCTCCCACCGACTTCATCGGAGAACGTGCATGAGATCCCGAACCGCCGCCTGCATGGCCATGTTGATGCTTGTGCCTTCCCTTGCCGCTGCAGCACCGGCGCTCGATGCCGCGATGGAAGAACGCATCGCGGCGATGGAGCCAAAGGTCATTGCCTGGCGCCGCGACTTCCATGAGCATCCGGAACTGGGCAATCGCGAGTTCCGCACCGCGAAGATCGTCGCCGACCACCTCGAGCGCCTCGGCCTGGAAGTCCAGACCGGCGTCGCGCACACCGGCGTGGTCGGCCTGCTGCGCGGCGGCCGGCCGGGTCCGGTGGTGCTGCTGCGTGCCGACATGGACGGACTGCCGGTCACCGAAACGGTCGACCTTCCGTTCGCCTCCAAAGTGCGCAGCACCTACAACGGCGACGAGGTCGGGGTGATGCATGCCTGCGGCCACGACACCCATGTCGCGATCCTGATGGGCGTGGCCGAGGCGATGGCGGCGATGCGGGCCGACATCCCCGGCACGGTGAAGTTCGTGTTCCAGCCCGCAGAGGAAGGCGTTCCGGAAGGCGAGGAAGGCGGCGCCGAGCTGATGGTCGAGCAGGGCGTGCTCGCGAACCCGACCGTGGATGCGGCGTTCGCGCTGCACATCGATTCGGAGCAGGAGGTCGGCCACATCGGCTTCACCCGTGGCGGCGTCTATGCCAGCGTCGACGACTTCCGCATCCTGGTCAGTGGTCGCCAGGCGCACGGCGCCTATCCGTGGACCGGCGCCGACCCGGTGGTGGCTTCGGCCTACATCATCACCGCGCTGCAGACCATCGTCAGCCGCGAGATGAAGCTCACCCACAACGCCTCCGTGGTGACCGTCGGCAAGATCAGCGGCGGCGTGCGCTCCAACATCATTCCGGCGCAGGTGGAGATGATCGGCACGCTGCGCGCGCTCACCCCGGAAGACCGCAAGCATGTCGCCGACAGCGTGCGGAGGATCGCGACCAGCGTGGCCGCGAGCATGGGCACCAGCGCGCAGGTGCAGATCCCGATGTCGTCCGCCTACCCGGTGACGTTCAACAACCACGACCTCGCCGACCAGATGCGCCCGGTGCTCGAGGCCGTGGCCGGGCCTGGCAAGGTGGTGACCGAGGAGCCGGTGACCGGTGCCGAGGACTTCGCCTTCATCGCCGAGAAAGTGCCCGGCATGTACATCGGGTTGGGTGGCAGGTCGTCGCGGATCAGCGCCGATGAGGCCCCGGGGCACCACACGCCCGAGTTCGCGATCGACGACAGCGGCCTGGGCCTGGGCGTGCGTGCGCTGACGGCGATGGCGCTGCATTACATGAGCACCAGCCCGGCTGCGGTGGCCGCGGCGCCCTGACGAAGCAGGGTGGCTGGCGGGGACCAGGATCCGGCCGATGCAGGCACCGGGTCTGGCCCCGCGCCGCCGGCTACTTGCGATCAGCAAGCCCCGGGGCCCGGCCTTGTGTCGGAGTCAGCGGGGAATTGACGCCACCTCGACGAAGGCTTTACCCCACAGGAACGAGGATTCTCCGGCGCTACCGGGCAAACGCTCCGGGCAATGCGCAAGTCGGCCTGGGTCAATCCGGACGCGTGGCGGCGACAACGCCACTCGCCGTCCGCATCGGGCCGCCACACAGCAACCAGCCTGACAGTACGAAGGAGAGCCGCATGAGAACCCAGCAGACCAGCGATCGCGTCA
>DATHRJ010000113.1:0-5055 GCA_035465455.1 Lysobacter sp. | reverse complement strand
CGCCTTCCCCTACTTCGGCGGCACCGCGGCGCACGACTTCGTGGCCACTGCGCACGACGACATCCTGATGCGCAACGTGCCGGTGCGGCAGATCGCGCTCGCCGGTGGCGGCACGATGCGTGTGGCGACGGTGTTCGACCTGTACTGCGCCAACTACGGGCTGGACCGCGGTTTCGGCGGCGGCAACGTCGCCACCGATTTCGACGACGAGACGCCGTTCACCCCGGCGTGGGCGGAAAAAGTCACCGGCGTGCCGCGCCAGGCGATCATCCAGGTGGCGCGCGAGTTCGCCGCCAATGCCGAGGCCACCAACGGCCGCTCGATGGTGATCCTGGGGGCCGGTCTCAACCACTGGTACCACATGGACATGAGCTACCGCGGCATCATCTCGTTGCTGGTGATGTGCGGCTGCATCGGCCAGTCCGGCGGCGGCTGGTCGCACTACGTCGGCCAGGAAAAACTGCGGCCGCAGACCGGCTGGCTGCCACTGGCGTTCGCGCTCGACTGGAGCCGGCCGCCGCGGCAGATGAACGGCACCAGCTTCTTCTACGCGCACACCGATCAGTGGCGCTACGAGTCGCTGAAGATCACCGACATCCTGTCGCCGCTGGCGCCGGCCGGCGACTGGTCCGGCGCGATGCTGGACTACAACGTGCGCGCCGAACGCATGGGCTGGTTGCCATCGGCGCCGCAACTGCAACTCAATCCGCTCGACCTGGGGCGCGAGATCGCCGAGGCGAACGGCAATGCCGCCGAGGTGGTGGCAGCCCGGCTCAAGTCGGGCGATGTGAAGTTCGCCAACACCGACCCCGACAACCCGATCAACTGGCCGCGCAACATGTTCTTCTGGCGCTCGAACGTGCTCGGCGCCAGCGGCAAGGGCCACGAGTACTTCCTCAAACATTTCGTCGGATCGCTGCATGGCGTGATCGGCACCGACGAGGCAGCCGGGCACGAACGGCCGAAGGAAGTCGCCTGGCACAAGGACGCGCCGGTCGGCAAGCTCGACCTCATCGTCAACATCGACTTCCGCATGTCGACCACCAGCGTCTACGCCGACATCGTGCTGCCGACCGCCACCTGGTACGAGAAGCACGACCTCAATACCACCGACATGCACCCGTTCATCCACCCGCTCACGGCAGCGGTGGACCCGGCGTGGGAATCGCGCAGCGACTGGAGCATCTTCCGCGGCATCGCGAAGAAGTTCTCCGAGGTCGCGCCGGAAGTGCTCGGTGTCGAACACGACGTGGTGCTGGTGCCGATCCTGCACGACACGCCGGGCGAACTGGCCCAGGCCTACGAACCCAGGGACTGGGCGCGCGGCGAGTGCGAGCCGGTGCCGGGGCGCACGATGCCGAACGTGCAACTGGTCGAGCGCGACTACCCGAACACATTCGCGCGCTTCACTTCGCTGGGTCCGGCACTGGAGAAGCTCGGCAACGGAGCCAAGGGCCTGAACTGGAACGCCGAGCGCGAGGTGTCATTGCTGGGCGACCTCAACGGCCGCGTCGCCAGTGGCCCGACCGCGGGCCGGCCGAAGATCGACACCGATCTGGACGCCTGCGAGACGATCCTGATGCTGGCGCCGGAGACCAACGGCGAGGTCGCGGTCAAGGCCTGGGAGGTGCTGTCGAAAGTCACCGGCCGCGACCACGGCCACCTGGCCGAAGGCAAGGAAGAGGAGAAGATCCGTTTCCGCGACGTGGTGGCGCAGCCGCGCAAGATCATCTCGTCGCCGATCTGGTCGGGGCTGGAGAGCGAGAAGGTCTGCTACACCGCCGGCTACACCAACGTGCACGAACTGATCCCGTGGCGAACCCTGACCGGCCGTCAGCAGCTCTACCAGGACCACCACTGGATGCGCGCGTTCGGCGAGAACTTCATCACTTGGCGGCCGCCGATCGACACCCGCACCGTGCACCAGGTGCTGGGCAAGCTGCCCAACGGCAACCCGGAAATCCTGCTGAACTTCCTCACCCCCCACCAGAAATGGGGCATCCACAGCACCTACGCCGAAAACCTGATCATGCTCAGCCTCAACCGCGGCGGCCCCGCGGTGTGGCTCAGCGAAACCGACGCGAAAACCGCCGGCATCAGCGACAACGACTGGGTCGAGGTGTTCAACATCAACGGCGCGCTGACCGCTCGGGCGATCGTCTCGCAGCGGATCATGCCCGGCTCGATGATCATGTACCACGCCCAGGAAAAACTGGTGAACGTGGTGGGCTCGGAGATCACCGGGCAGCGCGGCGGCATCCACAACTCGGTCACCCGGATCAACATGAAGCCGACGCACATGATCGGCGGCTACGTGCAGCTGGCCTACGGCTTCAACTACTACGGGACCGTGGGCGCCAATCGCGACGAGTTCGTGATCGTGCGCAGGATGAGCGAGATCAACTGGTTCGACAAGGCCGCCGACGACAGCACCGAGGTGACTGCCGGCACGCCCGGCCGCGACAGCGGCGCGCGGCCCACCACGGAGGCGGAACGATGAAGATCCGCGCGCAGATCGCGATGGTGCTCAACCTCGACAAGTGCATCGGCTGCCACACGTGTTCGATCACCTGCAAGAACGTGTGGACCAACCGCGAGGGCGTCGAGTACGTCTGGTTCAACAACGTCGAGACCAAGCCGGGCATCGGCTATCCCAAGGACTGGGAGAACCAGGACCGCTGGCAGGGCGGCTGGGTCCGCGGCCGCAACGGCAGGATCGTCCCGCGGCAGGGCTCCAAATGGCGGATCCTCGCCAAGATCTTCGCCAACCCGCACCTGCCGGAGATCGACGATTTCTACGAGCCCTACACGTTCGAGTACGAATGGCTGCAGCGGGCGCCCGAACTGCAGGCGCAGCCGTCCGCCAAGCCGCGTTCGCTGCTCACCGGCGAGGTGATCCACAAGATCGAGTGGAGCGGCAACTGGGAGGACATGCTCGGCGGCGAGTTCGAGAAGCGCTCCAAGGACTACAACTTCGCCGATGTCGTCGAGAAGGAGATCTACGGCCAGTTCGAGAAGACGTTCATGATGTACCTGCCGCGGCTGTGCGAGCACTGCCTCAACCCGTCCTGCCTGGCCTCCTGTCCGTCGGGCGCGATCTACAAGCGCGCCGAGGACGGCATCGTGCTGATCGACCAGGAAAAGTGCCGCGGCTGGCGCATGTGCGTGTCGGGCTGCCCGTACAAGAAGATCTATTACAACTGGTCGACCGGGAAATCCGAGAAGTGCATCTTCTGTTTCCCGCGGATCGAGGCCGGGCAGCCGACCGTCTGCTCGGAGACCTGCGTCGGGCGCATCCGCTACCTGGGCGTGGTGCTCTACGACGCCGACCGGATCGAGGCGGCGGCGTCGGTGGAGAACCCGCGCGACCTGTATCCGGCGCAACTGGGCGTGTTCCTCGATCCGCATGACCCCGAGGTGCAGGCCAAGGCGCGGGTCGAGGGCATCCCCGAGCAATGGATCGAGGCGGCGATGCGTTCGCCGGTGTACAAGATGGCGGTGCAGTGGCAGATCGCGTTCCCGCTGCACCCGGAATACCGCACGCTGCCGATGGTCTGGTACGTGCCGCCGCTGTCGCCGATCCAGTCGGCGGCCGAGGCCGGCAACATGTCGGTCAACAACGGCATGCCCGACGTGCGCAGCCTGCGCATCCCGTTGCGCTATCTGGCCAACCTGCTGACCGCCGGCGACGAAGGGCCGGTCGCGACCGCGCTGGAACGGATGCTGGCGATGCGCGCCTACATGCGCGCACGCACCGTGGACGGCCGCATCGACGAAACCATTCCCGAGCGCGTGGGCCTCACCGCCGCGGTGATCGAGGACATGTACAAGATCATGGCACTTGCCGCGTACGAGGATCGCTACGTGATCCCGACCGCGCATCGCGAGCATGAGGAAGACGCCTACCTGCTGCGCGGCTCGACCGGCTTCGGCTTCGGTGAAGGTACCAACGGCTCGACCAGAGCCGACCTGTTCGGCGGCTCGAAGCGGACGCCGCGCAAGGGCTACATGGACATACCGACATGAGGCTGACGCTGCGCGCCCTGTCGGTGTTGCTGGCCTACCCTTCGGCCGAACTGAAGGCGCACATGCACGAGGTGCGCGCGGCGCTGGTGGCGGAGAAGGCGCTGACGCCGTTGGCGTTGCGCGCGCTGGAACCGTTGCTGCGCAACATGGAAACGCAGGAGTTGCTCGACCTGCAGTCCGAGTACGGCGAGCTGTTCGACCGCTCGCGCTCGCTGTCGCTGCACCTGTTCGAGCACGTCCATGGCGACAGCCGCGAGCGCGGGCCGGCGATGATCGACCTCGGCCAGCGCTACGTCGACCACGGCTGCCTGCTGCAGGAGGGCGAGCTGCCGGACTTCACGCCGGTGTTCCTGGAGTTCGCATCGCTGCTGCCGCCAGGCGAGGCGGTGGAACTGCTGTGCCAGCCGGCACACGTGTTCGCCGCGCTCGAGGAACGCCTGGCGAAGCGCAAATCGCCTTACGCCGCGATCTTCCACGCCGTGCTGGTCGTGGCGCGCGCGCAGCCCGATCCCGATGCACTCACCGAACTACAGCAACGTGCGCCATCGGACGACCCGGCGAACATCGACGCCGAATGGCAGGAGGCGGCGGTCACGTTCTCCACCCCATCGCACGAGATGGGCGGACCGACCGGGCTGATCGCGAAATACCGCGCCGCCGGCCGCGCGCTGGGTGCCGCGCTCAAGCGCTGAGGAGACCACCATGAACAGTTTCATCAACCAGTTGGCCTTCGGCTGGTACCCGTACCTGGCAGTGACCGTGCTGATCCTGGGCAGCATCCTGCGCTTCGACAAGTCGCAGTACACCTGGCGCTCGCAGTCGAGCCAGTTCCTGCGCCGCCGGCAGATGATGATCGGATCCAACCTGTTCCACATCGGCGTGCTGATGCTGCTGGTCGGCCACTTCGTCGGCCTGCTCACGCCGATCAACGTGTTCGACGCCGCCGGCATCAGCCATTACGCCAAGCAGATGACCGCGCTGGTCGTGGTTGGCATCGCCGGGCTTGCGGCGTTGATCGGCGCGAGCATG
>DATHRJ010000112.1:0-8707 GCA_035465455.1 Lysobacter sp. | reverse complement strand
GGCGTCCAGCCCACCAGGAGCCTTGCAGGACCTGAACGCCACGCATGGGCAGATGCCAGGTTGTTGCCAGGGACAGGACGCAAACGGCGCTTCTACACGCCCTCGTCAACCCGGTTTCGGCAACAGTTGCGGCGATGACTCCAAGTACCCCGACCCACCGCACGCGTCCGGCGCCCCGCCCCTGGTGGACGCTGCAGAGAAGCGACGATCCGGTCATCGCCACCGCGATCCACGATGGCGGCGACCTGCGGCCGGAAGTGGCCGCGGCGATGGCGCTGCCGCCTGCCGAGCGCTTGCGGGAGGAAGACCCGTTCACCGGACAGGCGATCCGGGACGTGCCGACGCACGTGATTGCGCACCGGTCGCGCTTCGAGGTCGACCTCAATCGCGCGGAACAAGACGCCGTGTACCTGACGCCGGAGCAGTGCTGGGGCCTGCAGGTCTGGCAGCAACAGCCCGCCGACTCGGTGGTGGCCGGCTCCCGGAGCATGCACCGCGCGTTCTACCGCATGTTTGGCCAGCTGACCGATGACGTCGCCCGGTCCCATGGCCGCTTCGTCGTGCTCGACGTGCACAGCTACAACCACCGCCGCGACGGACCGCAGGGGCCGCCGATGCCACAGCCGGACGCGCCCGACATCAACATCGGTACCTTCTCGATGCCGCGCGGGCGCTGGGCATTCCTGGTCGACCCGCTGATCGAGGCGATGCGCGGCTTCGACTTCTGCGGACGGCAGCTCGATGTGCGCGAGAACGTCGCCTTCCAGGGCCGCGGTGCACTGACGCGATTCGTGCATGAGCGTCATCCCGAAGCGGGATGCGCCATCGCGATCGAGTTCAAGAAGTTCTACATGGACGAATGGAGCGGCCAGCCCGATCCGCGCGCGCTGGATGCGATGCGCGCCCTGGTCAGCCACGTCGCGGATGTCAGCCGCGCCCTGCTCGATGAGTAGCCCCGGAAGCGACAGCCTGCGGCAGAAAGCCCCGGCACCCGACTTCGGCGGCACGGGCGCCTATCGCCGCGTGCTGGATGCCGGCGGCCGCGTGCACATCGACCGGCCGCTGCCGTTCCTCGTGCTCAACCGCCATCCGGACGTGTCCTTCAGCCTCGCCCAGCGCGTGGCGATGATCAGCACCGCAAACGTGGTCTGGCCCGAGTCGGCGGACGCCGATGCCGAGGCGATGGCCTCCATCGCCGCCGTACTGGAGCACCAGCGGCGCGATTTCCCCCGGTTCCTGCTGGTGTCGCTGTACGACCTGCCGCGCGACTGCAGCCTCGACGAGGACAGTCCGCGGCTGGAACCCTTTCGCTTCGTCATCAGCGCCACCGCCGACGATGCCGCCCAAGCCGCCGCCAAAGCGCTGGAGGCCGCGCTGCAGGACACCTGCATCGACCTGCGCGAGCCGGTGATCGAACACATCGACCACGCCTACGCCGAGCCGGGCCTGGAGCCGCTGGTGGAAGGGGTCGAGGGCATCTCGCGGCTGTCGTTGGGCCTGCCGCAGATCTACGGCATTCCCGGCGAGGAAAGCATCTATCCGCAGATCTTCCACGAACTGGAATCGGCGGCCTTCGATGCGCTGCTGCGATGCGTGGCGGCGTTCGTCGCCCGCACCACGCCCGGCGACGAGCGGCACTACCGTTCGCTGGGGCGCAGCGCCTTTATCGATGCGGCGTTGAATGTCGACAAGGAACTCGGCCGTATCAGCCGCTCGTTCGACTTCCTGCTCAGTGTCTCGCCCATCAACACCACCCAGGCATTCGAGCAGTTCAAGGCCGGCAAGTGCCAGAAGCAGCCGGTGTTCCATTACCGCCCGCTCACCGTCAATCCCGACCATTCCAAGCGCCAGCTGTATGCCGCCGACATCAATACCGTGGAGGATCCGGTGCTGGAGTCGCTGTTCCGCGAGAAGCGCCGCGAACTCGACCAGCAGCTGACGATGCTCCAGTGCCGCAACACGCCCTCGTTCCGCTACGCCTCGATGATGCAGTACGGCGACGTCGAGCTGCCGCTGCTGCAACAGGCACAGGCGCTGCTTGAGCAGATCGACGGCAGTGGCGACCGCTGCGACATGACCCGGATCGATTGCCACGCGGTGCAGGCCGCCGCCGAGAAGGTGATCGCCCGCTATCGAAGCGATGTCCCGGAATTCAAGGCCCAGGTGTGCCTGCGCGAGGACATCGCCGCCGGGCTCATGGTCTCCGGCCAGTCGGTGCTGATCTCGACCCAGACGCGGATGCCGCGAGGGCGGCTGGACGCGCTGCTGCAGCATGAGGTCAGCGTGCACGTGCTCACCGCCGTCAACGGCAACCAGCAGGGCCTGAGCATCTTCGGTGCCGGACTGGCCGGTTACGAGGGCATCCAGGAGGGCCTGGGCGTGTTCGCCGAATTCGCGGTCGACGGCCTCACCGACGCGCGGCTGCGCCTGCTGGCCGCGCGCGTGCTGGTGGTGGACGCGATGCTGCACGGCGCCGGCTTCATCGATTGCCATCGACTGCTGCACCACGAGCACGGATTCAGCATGCGCGGCGCGTTCAACATCGTCGCGCGCATCTTCCGCTCCGGCGGCCTGACCAAGGATGCGATCTACCTGCGCGGGCTGAACCAGGTATTCGAGTTCATCGCCTCGGGCCGCGACCTCGACCCGTTCTGGTACGGCAAGATCGCCCAGCACCACGTCCCCGTGGTCGACGAACTGCGCGCCCGCGGCATGCTGCGCCCGCCCGCGGCCACTCCCGAATTCCTTTCCCGTCCTTCGACGCGCCGCCACATCGAGCGCATCCGCCAGGGCGGAACCTTCATCGACCTGATCCGAGGAAAAACCTGATGCTGATCGCCTTTTTCGTCAACGCAATGGAAGACGAATACCCGCGCTACACCACCACCGTGCTCGCCCACGAGGCCTCGCGCCGCGGGCATGACGTCTGCTACATCACCCCGGGCGATTTCGTCCTCAGCCCCGACGATGCGATGCGCGTGCACGCGCGCTTCGTGCCTGCGGCGAAGACGAAGTCGCGCGCCCTCCCCACGTTCTTCAAGGACCTGCAGTCGGTCGCCAAGCAGACCAAGCTGATCGACATCACCCAGATCGACGTGCTGATGTTGCGCAACGACCCGTCCAACGATGCCGTCGAGCGGCCCTGGGCGCAGGACGTGGGCATCCAGTTCGGCCGGCGCGCGGCCCAGCGTGGCGTGCTGGTGCTCAACGATCCGGGCTCGTTGTCGCAGGCGAGCAACAAGCTGTACTTCCAGTCGTTTCCGCGCGAGGTCCGGGCCGAAACGCTCATCACGCGCGTGCCCAGCGACATCAAGGCTTTCGCGAAAAAGCACCGTGGCAACGTGGTGCTCAAGCCACTGCAGGGTTCCGGCGGCCAAGGCGTGTTCCTGGTCAACGCCAAGTCCAGCGCCAACCTCAACCAGATGATCGACGCGATCAGCCGCGACGGCTACGTCATCGCCCAGGCCTACGTGCCGGAGGCGGAAAAAGGCGACATCCGCCTGTTCCTGATGAATGGCGTGCCGCTGAGCATCGACGGCAAGTACGCGGCGATGCGCCGGGTCAGCTCGAAGGAAGACATCCGCAGCAACATCCACGCTGGCGGCAAGGCCGTGGCGGTGAAGATCACCGAACGCGAACTGCGGGTCGCCGAGCTCATCCGGCCGAAGCTGGTCAAGGACGGCATGTTCCTGGTGGGCATCGACATCATCGGCGACACGATCCTGGAGGTGAATGTCTTCAGCCCCGGCAACCTCAACTCGTGCAGCGAGATGGCCGGGGTCAACTTCGCTACCGTCATCCTCAAGTCGATCGAGCGCAAGGTGGAAATTTCCGCCGAATTCCCGGGGCACTTCGACAACAAGTCGCTGGCGGTGATGTAGCGCGGGCGCAGTGACCGGTCGCGTACCGCTAACCGCTGCAGCCACCGCAGCAGATCGAGGGGATCCGGGTGACCCGGTCCTGCGCCACCGGACAGCCCGCCTGGTTGATCAGCACCAGCAACTGGGCCGCATCCAGCCACGCAGACACCCTCGCCGTGCGGCGCGTCGTGTCGATGTCCACCAGGGCCGCCGGATCCACGGCATGGATCGCCGCTTCAATGGCGACCATGTCCGGGCTCAGGCCGGTCACGTCGATGTGGAACTCCATGGGACTCCAGCCTCCGATGAGGGAACACGCACGGCGCAGCCGCGCCCCGCAGGCATGATCGGCGCGCCGGCGGGCAGGCGCGCTGACATCGATCAAGCCGCCTTCGATCCCCCGTAGAACGCGAGGGGCCTTGCCGTGTACCTGAACGGCTCTGGCGACGCTAAGAGCCTGTTCATCGATTAAGCGTTCTAGTGGCTACTGCGCGATCACGCGCCGTTAACAGGAAGCCACCGGCATGAACATCCCCGCTATCCATCGGCCCCTGTGGGCGCTTTCGCTTGTCGCCCTGCTGGGCATCGGCTTCGCCACGCAGGCCGGCGCGCGCGAAAATCCGCGCGATCCCCAGGATCGCGAGAAAGCCACGCAGGAAGAAATCGACGAACGCAGGCAGGCCCGCCGTGCCCAGCGCCAGCAGGCCGAGGCGCGTCAGGAAGCACCGCGTCCACAGGAGGCGCGGCAGGATTCCCGGAGTCGCAGCGAAGTCGCGCGCGCAGCGCAACAGCAGGCCGCATTGCAGCAAGCGGCGCAGCAGCGCCGGGCCCGGGCCGACCGCGATCGTGGCGAGCCACGAGGCGCGACCCGACAGCGGGAGATCGCGCCGGATGCGCAGCGCGAGCACGCCGAGCGAGTCGCGCGCGAGCGCAGTGAGCGGCACCGCAGCGACCTGTCGCGCGCCGAGCGCCTGAACCTCGCGGCACGCCAGGATGCGCAACGACGTGCCGCCGCCGAGGATGCGGATCGTCGCCAGGCGCAGGAGCGCTCGCAGCGCCGGGATGCCGAGGCCCGCGAGCAGGCGCAGCGCCGGCAGGCGGGGCAACATCGCCACGACGACGCGCGCCGGCCGGACCGGGAGCGGCAAACCCGCCAACGCCTCAGCCGCGAGCAGCAGGAACAGCGGATCGGCGCCGAACGCCATCGCGCCGACCGCTATCGCCGCCAGCACGCGCAGCAGCACCACATCGCCGAGCAGCGTGCGCGCCGGTTGCAGCAGCAGCGCCGCATGGCCCAGTACCGCTACGAGCAGCAGTACCTGCAGCGCCTGCGCCGGCACCAGGCCAGTTGGAACGCGCGCGGCTACAACCCTTACAACGACCAGTATTTCTACACGCCCGCCAGCTACCGCTACTCCTACGGCGGCCGCTATCGCGAGACCAACCGCTACGGCGCCGACCTCATGCGCCAGGCGATCAGGTACGGCTATGAAGAGGGGCTGCACGCGGGCCGCGCCGACCGCATGGATGGCTGGCGACCCGACTACCGCAACAGCTACGGCTACGTGGACGCCAGCTACGGCTACAACGGTTACTACCTCGACCCGGATGTCTACCAACACTATTTCCGACAGGGCTTCCAGCGCGGTTATGACGACGGCTATTCCAACGATTACCGCCATGGCCGCAGGGGCAACGATGGAAATTACGCAGTCCTGGCCACCGTCCTGAGCGTGATCCTCGGGTTGCAACTGCTGGACTGAGCCTACCGCCGGATCGCCGTGAAGCCCGGACGGCCCGCACCTGGGCGGGCCGTCTTTTTTTTTGCCGCCACCATGCTGCGGCAAGTTGCGAGTGGTGCTCTTTTCCCGTAGAAGATCGTGAACGCTTGGGATCGCTCCCGCCTGACCGGTGGACCGAGTCGACCCCGTCCGCCCACAAGGGGGGTCAATGGGCCGTCGCGATCCTCAAGCCTTGCCGCCAGCGCCGCAGGTCAACGCGCAACTGCAGCGCATGCTCGACAGCGCGGCGTTCGCCAATGCCCCGATCCTCAGCCGGTTCCTGCAATTCCTGGTGCAGCACTGCCTTGACGGCAATCGCGCAGCGCTGAAGGAATACACGCTCGGCGTGGAGGTGTTCGAACGCGGCGACGACTTCGACCCGAGGATCGACACGATCGTGCGCACCCATGCGCGGCGTCTGCGCGGGAAGCTCGACGAGTACTACCGCGGGCCCGGCAGCGACGATCCCATCCTGATCGAAGTCCCCAAGGGTCACTACGAGCCGCTGGTGCGGTTGATGCCGGCGCCAGCGCCGGACGCGGCTCCGATCATGGAAGGACCCTCCGGCGACAGGCGGCAACCGCGGCAGCGGCGCGTGCAATTGCCCGCGCCACGCACGTCGCTGGTCGGCCGCGCCACTGAACTGGGCGAGTTGCTGGAGTTGCTGTCCAGGGACGACGTACGTCTGCTCACCGTCACCGGAGCCGGTGGCAGTGGCAAGACCCGCTTGGCGCTCCAGTCCGCCTGGGTTGCCAGCGAGGTCTGCGAGGGATGCGTGATGTTCGTATCGTTGGCCGCGGCCACGGATGCCGGGGCGATGACACGCGCGATCGCGACAGCGCTCGACGTCAGCCAGGGCGGGGGTGGCTCGCTGGAAGATGCGATCGCCGAACACCTTCGTCGCGAAGTCGCCCAGCCGCTGCTGCTGGTGCTCGACAATCTCGAGCAGATCGCCTTCGCGGCCGCCCTGATCGGCAAGTGGCTGGATGCGTGCATGTTCCTGAAAGTGCTTGCCACCAGCCGCGTGTGCCTGCGCATCTATGGCGAACACGAATATCCGCTGTCGCCGCTGCAGGTGCCGCAGATCGATCCGCTTCCGCCGCTGGAAGTACTCGCAGCCAACCCCGCCGTCAGCCTGTTCCTGATGCGCGCCGCCGCCACGTCGCGCAACAGCGAACTGACCGCCGACAATGCCAGGGCGATCGCCGAACTGTGTTGCCGTCTCGACGGGCTGCCGCTGGCCATCGAACTGGTGTCCGCGCAGGCAGCGAACCTGACCCCGGCAGCAATGCTGGCGCGATTCAGCGGCCATCTCGACCTGCCTGCGCACACGGCACGCGATATCCCCGAGCGCCAGCGCACCCTGCGTCGCACGATCGACTGGAGCCACGAACTGCTCGACGAGGCCGAGCGCATCGTGTTCCGGCGCCTGTCGGTGTTCGTCGGGGGGTTCGACATCGAGGGCGCCGAAGCGGTCGGCGATACCCATGGCGACCTGCCTGGCCGTTTCGCGGATGCCGTCGCTGGCCTGGCGGCGAAGAACCTGATCGTGCCGCTGCGCAATGAAGGCGACGTTCGCTACACGATGCTGGAAACCATCCGCGACTATGGCCTGGAACGGCTCGCGGCGAGCAGCGAGGAACACCCGGTGCGCCGCGCCCACGCGGCGTATTGCCTGGTATTGGCCGAAGAAGGCAACGCAGCGCTGTCCGCCCCGGAGCGCGAGGCCTGGTTGTCGCGATGCGACCTCGAGCACGACAACTTCCTTGCCGCCATCGCCGGGCTGCTGCAGCGCAACGACCCCGGCTGGGCGATGCGGATGGCCGCGGCGCTGTTCGGGTACTGGGAGCGTCGCGAACACGTGGTCGAAGCCGATCGCCAGTTGTGCTCGATCCTGGAAACCTGCGGCCCGGACGTGGACCCCCTGCTGTGGGTGAAGCTGCTCAACTTCGCAGGCGCCATTGCCGGCATCCGCGAGCAGCCGCTGAAATCCTGGCGGCTGCTGGAGCACGCGTTGGAAGTAAGTACCGCAGCCGGCGATACCCGCAGCGTCGCCGCCTGCCTGAATTCGCTGGGCGCGCACCGCCAGTTCGCAGGCGACCCGACGGGCGCGCGCAGCTGGTTCGAGCAGACGCTCGACGCCTGCCGACAGATCGGCGACAGCAGGGAAATCGCCGGCGCGCTCAGCAACCTCGCCAAGAACGATCTCCTCCTGGGCGACCACGATTCCGCACGCGCGCGGCTGCAGGAGGCACTGGCGCTGGTCCGCGACCTGGGCGATCCGATCCTGATCGCGTGGTGCCTCAATCACCTGGCCGACGTGGCGGTCGAGTCCGGCGACCACGCCGAGGCCGACCGGCTCTACCGCGAGAGCGGCTGCATGTTCCAGGCGGTGGGCGATTGCTGGGGCATGGCGCGGTGCTGTACGGATCTTGGCCACCTTGCGATCGCCAAAGGGGATCTCGATGAAGCGGGCCCGCGCTTCATCGAGGCCCTCAACCTGTTCTTCCAGTTGCGGCACCGCCGGGGCGTGGCGATCCTGCTGGAAGGTTGCGCGCAACTGGTCGCGCTGCAGGGTCGCAACGAACAGGCACTGCTGATCGCCGGGGCGGCCAAGCAGCTGAGGGAAACCATCGCGGTGCCCGGCCGGTCGGCACAGCAGGCGCGGCTGGAACAATCACTGAAGTCGATCTGGCGCGATACCGACGCAGCAGTTGCGACAGCGCATTGGGAGCGCGGCGGCGCCATGCCGATGGCCGCGGCCATCGGCTATGCACTCGAAGCGGTGCAGCCCAGTCGGGCCCGCGCCCATCATTGATGGTTGGCGGGATCCAGCATGCTTCTCACCGCGGACACCCGGTCCGCCGGCAGCCCCAACTCGCGCGCATGGGCGCGGATCAGGTCTTCGTTGGGTGAGAAGTAGATGCAATAGATCTTGTCGTCGGTGACATAGCTGTGCATCCACTGGATGTCGGGGCCCAGTTGCTTCAGCACCTCCAGCGATTTCAGCGAGGCCGCATCGCGTTCGGCCTGCGTCATCCGCCCGACACCAGGGATGTCCCGCTC
>DATHRJ010000111.1:0-11961 GCA_035465455.1 Lysobacter sp. | reverse complement strand
CCTTCGGCATGATCCTGCGCGAAGCGCGCGACCGCGTCGCTTCCCGGGTCGCGGTAGGCTGCCGGCCAGTCGCGCCAGCTCCACAGCCCCTGCGAATGGAAGTGCGCGTGCAGCGCCTCGAAGCGGGCGTGGTCCTCCAGCACTTCGCCCGATTCGGTACGGAAGCGCGCCAACGAACGGACGAGCTTCGGGTCGCGCATGAAGTACTGGTCGTGGAGGAATCGCAGCAGCGACAGCCGCGCACCGCCAGCGGCGCCCCAATCGATCAGTGGTTGCGCCTCGAAGTGTGCCAGCACGGTGCCGAGCCCGAGCGTTTCGCGCGCGTCGTTTGCGGCATCGCCGAACATGTCGCGTGGGTCGACATGCAGCGCGTTGAGCAGCAACCGGCTGGATGGCGAGTACGGGCTACGGTGCGCCGGCTCGGCCGAGAACATCGCATGCACCGGACTGACGGCCAGCGCGGCGGCGCCGTCGCGCGCCAGGCGTGCCGCGAGGTGGCCCAAGGCGCGGTAGGTGCCAATCCCGCCATCCCCGCGCATCTGCAGTCCATACAGCTGTGCAGCCAGTCCCCACGACCGGCCCGTTGCGTCGCCACGCAGGTCGCGCTCGCTGGTGCAGCGCCGCGGCGCCACGGCCAGGGTGGTGTGGCGGTCACCCAGCTGCAGCCGGTGATAGCCGGGCGTTGCCATCGGCGGCAGCTTGATTGCGCCGGCGGCGCGCTGCGGGAGGCGGCCGTCGTGATGGCTGCCATCCTCGTGGATCAACCTGAACGTCGTGGCGGCGCGTGCAGCGGCGGCAGGCAGTTCGATCGGCTCGCCGCAGGTTGCCGTCAGCAGTGGTGGCAAGTGGTCCGGGCGCGCGGAAGCGACGAAGCGGGCGTGGCTGTCGGCGAGCTGCGCGTCGTTTTCGCACGGCAGTTCCAGCGCTGCGAGCACGCGTCGCAGGGAATCCGGCGAGACCTTGCGGGTCCGGCCGCGGAAATCTTCCCAATGCACCGCGATCCCGGCGCGCTCGGCGAGATCGGCGAGGGTGGGGCGGCTCATGGCAGCGCCGTGGCCGGATCGGCCGTGGCCAGGGTTGCGAACAGCGAATGCGCTTGCAGCACGTCGGACGGTGCGTCGGCAGCACCGGCGGAAAACAGCAGCCGGTTGCCCGGGAGCGGCGCATGCGCGACCGGCGCTGTGCCAAGGTTCACCAGGATCGACAGCGTACTGCCGTCGCCCATGCGCCAGCGTGCATGAGCCGCGCCATCGCCAAGCACATCCACCCCGATGGAACGCGCGCCGGCCAGCCGCGGCACGATCTCCTCCTGGCGCACACGCAGCAGCCGCACCAGCCACGCCACGTGCGCGGCACCGTGCGCGGTGTCGATCCCGGAAAAATCCGGAACGGACCTGGCGAAGGTCTGCGGTGCATTCGGGTCCGGAATCGCCTCGCGCCGCTGCGGGTCGCGAAACGCCGGAAAGCGGGCGAACTCGCGCCGGCGGCCCTCGCGCACCGCCTCGGCGAGCTCGCCGTGGTGGTCGGTGAAATACAGGAACGGCTGCCGCGAGTTCCATTCCTCGCCCATGAACAGCATCGGGATCTGCGGCGTGAGCAGCAGCAGCGCGATCGCAGCATGCAGCGCCGCCGGTTCTGCGAGCGTCGAAAGGCGCTCGCCGAGCGCGCGGTTGCCGATCTGATCATGGTTTTGCAGGCAGTTGACGAACGCGGTGGTCGGCAGGTGCGCGCTCGGCTGGCCGCGCGGCGCACCGTCGCGGTAGCCGCACGGCTGGCCCTGGTAGACGAAGCCTTCGCCCAGCCAGAGCGCGAGACCGGCCGTCGGGTCATCGGCGAAGTCGGCGTAGTAAGCGTCGCGCTCGCCGGTCAGTAGCACGTGCAGGACGTGGTGGGCGTCGTCGTTCCACTGCGCGTCGAAGCCTTCCTCCAGCAGGGCGGCGTCGTTGTGCTCGTTCTCCAGCACGAGGTGCACATGCCGGTCCGGTTCGACCGTCGCGCGCACGGTCGCGGCGAGCTCCGGTAGCCAGTCGCGTTCGGTGAGCGCATGCACCGCATCCAGGCGCAGTCCGTCGAAGCGGTATTCCATCAGCCAGTGCAATGCGTTGTGGGCGAAGAACTCGCGCACCTGCGGTCGGCGGAAATCGATCGCCGGACCCCACGGGGTGTGCACATCGTCGCGAAAGAACGATGAGGCCAATTGCGGCATCACGTTTCCGTCAGGGCCGAAGTGGTTGTAGACGACGTCCAGCAGCACCATCAGCCCGAGCCCGTGCGCGGCGTCGATCAACGCCTTGAGCTGTTCGGGAGTGCCGTAGCATTCGGCCGGTGCGTAGGGCAGCACACCGTCGTATCCCCAGTTGCGGCGCCCGGGAAACTGCGCCACCGGCATCAGCTGGATCGTGGTTATGCCCATCTGCGCCAGGCGCGGCAGGTGCGCCGCGACGCCTGCGAAACCTCCGAACGTGCCGACGTGCAGCTCGTAGATCACCGCCTGAGTCCACAGCCGACCCTTCCATCGCGGGTGCTGCCAGTGGTAGTGGCGCGGATCGACGACCACGCTGGGTCCGCTAACTCCGCGCTCCTGTGCCCGCGATGCGGGGTCCGCCAGTTCGGTGCCATCCGGGAGCACGTAGCGATAGCGCGCACCGACGGCGCACTCGATCTGGGCAGCGAACCAGCCGTCCCCGGTAGCGGCCAGTGGCGTCGGCTCGTGCTCGTCGATCAGGACCGCCAGGCTGCGGCAACTCGGTGCCCATGCCCGGAACAGCACCTGTGCTCCATGCACCTGCGCACCAAAGGGTGACTCGTGGACGAACCTGCTCATGCCGGTACCTGACCCGGATGCGCCACCAGCAGCCGCAGGCTGCGCGAGTTCACCGTCATCGCGCTGCCGGCAACCGGGCGTTCGGTGCTGTGCGGATGGGCGGTGTCGAGCAGTTGTCGCCATGGCATTGCGGGGTCCGGCAAGCGGAAACCATGGTCCCTATGGCTGCCGTTGATCAGCAGCAGGCTGACTTCCACCCGGTCATTGGCGCGGCCCGCGCGCCGCACCATCAGCAGCCGGCCCTCGGCAAAGTCCCAGGCCTCCGGCGCCATCAGCTGCGCGCGCTCGTCGAACCAGGTCAGGTCGGGCACGTCGGGCAACGGCCACCGCTCGCCATGGCTGAAACGGTCCATGCGCAGGGTGAAATGCGAACTGCGAAGCGCGACCAGGCGCTTGGTGAAGGCGAGCAGGTCGCGCGACAGCTGGGTGTCCAGCATCGACCAGTCCAACCACGAGATCTCGTTGTCCTGGCAGTAGGCGTTGTTGTTGCCACCCTGGGTGCGGCCGAACTCATCGCCGGCAAGCAGCATCGGCGTGCCATGCGACAGCAGCAGCGTAGCCAGCATCGCGCGCCTTATCTTCTCGCGCTGGGCGGTGATCGCCGGGTCGTCGGTCGGGCCTTCCACGCCCCAGTTGTAGCTCGCGTTGTCGTCGTGGCCGTCGCGGTTGTGCTCGCCATTGGCCTGATTGTGCTTGTGGTTGTAGCTGACCAGGTCCTGCAGGGTGAAGCCGTCGTGCGCGGTCACGAAGTTGACCGACGCCCACGGCCGCCTCCCGCCGTAGTCGAACATCTCCGCCGAGGCCTGCAGGCGGTCGGCCAGCACGCCGCGTTGGCCGGCATCGCCCTTCCAGAACCGGCGCACGTCGTCGCGGAAGCGGCCGTTCCACTCGGCGAATCCCGGTGGATGCTGGCCCAGCTGATAGCCACCTGGGCCCAGGTCCCAGGGTTCGGAAATCAGCTTGACCCGGTTCAGCACCGGGTCCTGGCGCATCGCATCGAACAGGCCGCAGTTGGGATCGAAGCCATGCGCCTCACGGCCCAGGCTCACGCCAAGATCGAAGCGGAAGCCGTCGACGTGGAATTCCTCGACCCAGTAGCGCAGCGAATCCATCACCAGCTGGATCACCCGCGGATGCTCGGTGTTGATGGTGTTGCCGCAACCGGTGTCGTCGATGCTGTGGCGCGGGTTGTCGTGCCGCAACCGGTAGTAACTGGCGTTGTCCAGTCCCCGGAACGAGAGGGTGGGGCCGAGTTCGTTGCCCTCGCAGGTGTGGTTGTAGACCACGTCGAGGATGATCTCGATTCCGGCCTGGTGCAGGGCCTGCACCGCGTGGCGGATCTCGTGCAGGTTGCGTTCGGAAACGTAGCCAGGCTCCGGCGCGAAGAACGCCAGTGTGTTGTAGCCCCAGTAGTTGCGCAGCTTCATTTCCACCAGTCGCCGGTCCTGGACGAACGCCTGGATCGGCATCAGCTCGATTGCGGTGATCCCCAGCTGCACCAGATGATCGATCAGGTACGGATCGCCCAGTCCGGCGAAGGTGCCGCGTTCGTTGGGGTGCAGGTGCTCGAGCCGCTGCGTCAGCCCGCGAAGGTGGGCCTCGTAGATCACGGTGCGATCCCACGGCACCGCCGGGTCGCGTTCACGGCGCCAGCGGAAGTGATCGTCCACTACCATCGACTTGGGGACGGCGGCGGCGCTGTCGCGGCGGTCGAACGAAAGGTCAGCGCGTGGCGAGTTCAGCCGATAGCCGTACAGCGCATCGGTCCACAGTAACTGCCCGTGCAGCATCCTTGCGTAGGGATCGACCAGCAGCTTGTGCGGATTGAAACGGTGGCCCTGTTCGGGGGCATACGGACCATACGCACGATAGCCATAGAGCTGCCCGCCACGCACATTGGGCAGGTAGCCGTGCCAGATGCCATCGGTGCATTCGGGCAGCATGTAGCGCGCGATCTGGCGGCGACCGGTTTCCGCGAACAGGCACAACTCGATCTGGCTCGCGTTGTCCGAGAACACCGAAAAACTGGTGCCGGTGCCGTCGCAATGGGCGCCCAGGGGGTAGGGGAGCCCGGCTTCGATGCGGCTCGGCAGGGTCGGCATCAGCGATCCCCGGGCATCAACAGCAGCCCGGACAGCGGCGGCAACGTCAGCGACAGGCTCAAGGGCTTTCCATGGCTGGCGACCGGTTCTGCGGCCACCCCTCCCAGGTTTCCGCAGCCACTGCCGCCGTACTCGCCGGCATCGGTGTTGAGTAGCTCGCGCCATCGGCCCGCGCGGGGCACGCCGATGCGGAAATGGTAGTGGCGCTGGGGTGTCATGTTGAGCACGGCCAGCAGCGGGGGGTCGCCGTCTCGGCCGTGGCGAAGGTAGGCGAATACGCTGTTGGCACGATCGTCGCCGATCAGCCATTCGAAGCCGCCGGGTTCCGCGTCGCGGACATGCAATGCCGGGGTGCCGCCGTAGAGCGCGTTGAGCTGGCGGACCAGTTGCGCGATGCCGCGGTGGTCCGGGTCGTCAAGGTGATCCCACGCGACCTGGCCATCGTGGTCCCACTCGCGCTCCTGTCCGATCTCGCAACCCATGAACAGCAGCTTCTTGCCTGGATGGGTCCACATGAAAGCCAGGTACGCGCGCAGGTTCGCGAAGCGCTGCCAGCGGTCGCCTGGCATCCGCCCCAGCAGCGAACGCTTGCCGTGGACCACCTCGTCGTGCGAGACCGGCAGCACGAAGCGCTCAGAGAAACCGTACAGCAGCCCGAACGTCATCTCGTCATGGTGGTGGGAGCGATAAATGGGATCGCGGCCGATGTAGGCCAGGGTGTCGTGCATCCAGCCCATGTTCCACTTGTAGGCGAATCCCAACCCGCCGGCGGCGACCGGCGCGGTCACGCCGGGCCAGGCGGTCGATTCCTCGGCGATCACCACCGCACCGGGGCACTGCGCGGCGACGATCTCGTTGAGCCTGCGCAGGAATGCGATGGTCTCGTAGTTCTCGCGGCCGCCGTGCACGTTGGGGATCCATTCGCCGGCGGCGCGGCTGTAGTCGCGGTAGAGCATCGAGGCGACCGCATCCACGCGCAGCCCGTCGACGTGGTACCGCTGCAACCACTCCAGTGCGCTCGCGACCAGGAATCCGCTGACTTCGTGGCGGCCGTGGTTGTAGATCAGCGTGTGCCAGTCGTGATGGAATCCCTCGCGTGGATCGGTGTGCTCGTACAGCGCAGTGCCGTCGAAGCGGGCGAGCCCATGCGCGTCCGAAGGAAAATGTGCCGGCACCCAGTCGAGCAGCACCCCGATGTGTTCGCGATGGCAGCGATCGACGAAGCGTGCGAATGCCTCGGGCGCGCCATGGCGCGCGGTCGGCGCGAACAGCCCCAGTGGCTGGTAGCCCCAGGAACCGCCGAACGGGTGCTCGGTGATCGGCAGCAGCTCGATATGGGTGAAGCCCATCGACGCCACGTACGGCACCAGCCGCTCGGCGAGTTCGTCCCAGTCCAGCGGCTCGCCATCGTCGCCTCGCAGCCAGGAGGCGGCGTGGACCTCGTAGATCGACAACGGCGCGTCCGGTGCCTGGCGCTGGCCGCGCTGCGCGAGCCAGCCGGCATCGGTCCAGGTGAACGCTTCCTGGCGTGGAACCACGGATGCGGTTGCCGGCGGGCATTGGGTCTCGCGCGCCACCGGATCGGCCTTGAGCGGCAGGCGGGTGCCATCGGCGGCGAGGATTTCGTATTTGTAATGCGCGCCCGCCGCGACCGAGGGCAGGAAAAGCTCCCATACCCCTACCGATGGCCGCAGCCGCATCGGATGGCGACGACCGTCCCAGCCGTTGAAGTCGCCGACCACCGCCACCCGTGCCGCATTCGGCGCCCACACCGCGAACCGCACGCCATCGATACCGTCGATCGTGTGCACATGGGCGCCCAGGGCATCGGCCAGATGCAGGTGGCGGCCCTCGCCGATCAGGTGCAGGTCGATGTCGCCCAGCAGCAGGCCGAATGCATAGGGATCGGCGGTTTCCTGCACGCCCCCGGGCCAGTGGATGCGCAGCATGTAGGGGCCATCGTCGATTGCAGCAACGAACAAGCCAGGCGTGTCCGTCGGCGCGAGCGCGGTCGCCGTGCCATCGGCGCCGGCGATCGCCTCGACCGCATCCGCGCCCGGCAGCCATGCACGCAGCGCGCGCATGCCACCCACCCGATGCGGACCGAGGATCGCGAATGGGTCGCCGTGGCGGGACTGCGCGAGCGCCGTCATGGCCTCGCGCGGTGGCAGCAGGTCGCCACTGTCACCGGCCACTCCGCCGCCATGGTCGCGCTCAGTCATCGGAGGACTCCTTCGCCAGCAGGCGTTGCAGCAGATCGGCCAGTCCCCGCACCGGCACGGTGATCCAACCGGGGCGGTTGGCGGCTTCGTAGCCGATCTCGTAGGCGGCCTTCTCAACCAGGAACAGGTCGATCAGCAGCGTGATCGCCGCGGCGTCGACCCATGGCTCCGGCGCCTGCGCCAGGACCTTGCGGTAGGCGGCCAGGAAGCACTCGCCCGCCTGCCGGCGGAAGCTCTCCAGATATGCCTCGGTGCGTTCGTCGAGGATCGGCGCGGCGCCGTCATCGCCGTGCCGCAGCATTGCGGCGGCATAGTCGATCGAACGCAGGAAGCCGGCAACGTCGCGCAAGGGGCTGGTTTTGGCGCGGCGCTGCGCCAGCGGACGCGCCGGCTCGCCCTCGAAGTCGATGAAATAGGCATCGTCCTGCACCACCAGGATCTGGCCGAGGTGAAGGTCGCCGTGGATCCGCATCAACGTCGTGCCGCACGCCGCCCGCGACAAGCGCGCGAGCAACGCGTCGGCGTCCGATCTCATTGCATGCAGTCTGCGCGCGTCCGCGCTGGCAGGGTCGCCGCCACCAAGGGCATCCAGAACCGCAAACGCGTGATCGAGCTGCGCGCGAGCTCCGTCGGCCCATGCGATGGCGTGGCGCTCGCTGGCAATCTCCGGCGCGAACGCCGGATCGTCGCTGGGCATGGCGAGCGCCTGGTGCAACTGCGCCAGCCGCATGCCGATGGTGCCGGCAAACGCATCGTAGCCATGCAGCAGTTCGTCGCTGCGTTCCTGGTCGTCGCCGGCCACACGGAATTCGTCCACCGAACGGTGCAGGTGGTCCAGGGTCCAGCGCCAGGCGTCGCCCTGGTTCTGCAGGAACCCCTGCAGCATCATCAGAGTGGAGGGCACTCCATCGGTATCCACGCGCACGACTTCGCCGAGCAGCGGCGCCACATGCGGGAAGTCGAGCTCGGTCAGCCGCCGGCACATTTCGGTTTCGGGATTGATGCCAGGCACGACCCTGCGTACCAGCTTGAGGACCGCACCCTCGCCGATGATGAGCGAGCTGTTGGACTGCTCGGCGGACAGCCAGCGGATTTCCTGGTCCTGCGACAGGGCCGCATCGGCCAGGCGCTCGGTGGCCTCGAAGTGGATTTCCCCGTCCGGCGTCTGCAGGCGCGCGCCCGCGCGCAAGGCCACGAGCACGTGATCGGCCAGCGACGCCAGGGCGAACGCGTCGGTGAGGTAACCGACATGGCGACCACGCCGCACCCGGGTCAACGCCAGTTGCTGGGGCAGGGCGGGCAGGTCTTCGGTTTCCCAGGCGATGCCCAGGGGCAGCAGGTAACGCTCGGCGCGGTCGCGATCAGGGCCAAGCTCGACATGGATTTCGGTCAGCAGCATGTCGCCGTGGCTCTCCGGCAGGGAAACTGCGTAGGCGATCCGGGCCACCGCGATTTGCTGGTCCTTGGCCGCGAACCAGCGTCGGTTGCGCAGGTATACCGGCAGCACATCGTTCTCAAGGGCCCCGCGGTATTTGTCGAGCAGTGCGCCGGCCGGCGTCGTGCCTTCGTCCAGTGGTCCGCGCAGCACGAGCGTCTCGTATTCCGGCATCGGCTGCGGGGACGGCAGGTGCCAGTCGGGCATGTGCGACTCGCTGACGAGCTGGAACATATAGAAGCCGTACGGCGGCAGGGTCAGCAGGTAGGGCAACTGGCCAATCGGTGGAAACGAGGTTCCACCGACGATTTCCACCGGGACTTGCCCGTCGAACGTCGAAAGGTCCAGTTCTACCGCCTGCGCGGTGCGCGACAGGTTGGCCACGCACAGCATCGTCTCGTCATGGTGCTCGCGAAGGTAGGCGAGGATCCTGCGGTTGCGCGGGTACAGGAAAGCCAGGGTGCCGCGACCGAACGCGTGGTAGCGGTTGCGCACCTCCAGCATGCGCCGGGTCCAGTTCAGCAGCGAATGCAGGTCGCGCTGCTGCGCCTCGACGTTGACTGTCTGGAAACCGTATAGCGGGTCCATCAGTGGCGGCAACACCAGTTGCGCCGGGTCGGCGCGCGAGAAGCCGCCATTGCGATCGATTGACCACTGCATCGGCGTGCGCACGCCATCACGATCGCCCAGGTGGATGTTGTCGCCCATGCCGATCTCGTCGCCGTAGTACAGCACCGGCGTGCCCGGCATCGACAGCAGCAGCGAGTTCATGAGCTCGATGCGGCGACGGTCGCGTTCCAGCAGCGGCGCCAGGCGCCGGCGGATGCCCAGGTTGATGCGGGCGCGGCGGTCGGCGGCGTACGTCTGCCACAGGTAATCGCGCTCGCTGTCGGTGACCATCTCCAGCGTCAGCTCGTCATGGTTGCGCAGGAAGATCGCCCATTGGCAGTTGTCGGGGATCGACGGCGTCTGCCGCAGGATGTCGCTGATCGGAAAGCGGTCTTCGCGCGCTATCGCCATGTACATGCGCGGCATCAGCGGGAAGTGGAACGCCATGTGGCATTCGTCGCCGTCACCGAAGTACTGTTGGGTGTCCTCGGGCCACATGTTGGCCTCGGCAAGCAACAGGCGGTCGGGGTAATGTGCGTCGACCTCGGCGCGGATGCGCTTGAGGATCGCGTGGGTCTCCGGCAGGTTCTCGTTGCTGGTGCCCTCGCGCTCGATCAGGTACGGCACCGCATCCAGGCGCAGCCCATCCACGCCCATGTCGAGCCAGAACTGCATCACCCCCAGCACCGCGTCAAGCACCGCCGGGTTGTCGAAATTCAGGTCCGGCTGGTGCGAGTAGAACCTGTGCCAGTAGTACTGCTCGGCGACCGTGTCCCAGGTCCAGTTCGATTTCTCGGTATCGCAGAAGATGATCCGGGTGCCGGCCAGCGCGTGGTCGCTGTCGGACCAGACGTAGAACTCGCGCTCCGGTGAACCCCGCTCGGCCGCGCGTGCGCGCTGGAACCACTCGTGCTGGTCGGAGGTGTGGTTGATCACCAGTTCGGTGATTACCCGCAACCCGCGCTGGTGTGCTTCGTCGATGAAGTGGCGCACGTCGTCCATCGTCCCGTAGTCGGGATGCACGGCGCAGTATTCGGCGATGTCGTAGCCGTCGTCGCGTCGCGGGGACGGGTAGAACGGAAGCAACCACAGCGTGTTGATGCCGAGCGTGGCGATGTAGTCGAGCTTGCTGATCAGACCGGCGAAGTCGCCGTTGCCGTCGTCGTTGGCGTCGAAGAACGACTTCACGTGCAATTGGTAGATGACCGCGTCCTTGAACCACAGCGGGTCGTGCACCATGCGCTCGCTGGATGCACCGGGCGCGGTGACATGGGTGTCGGCGTTCATGCGAGCGATCCTGCGGCCGGACCGACCCGCCAGATCGCGAACGGCAATTGCGCCGGATCCAGCCGCAGGTGCTGGTGCTTGCCGTGCCACGTGCTTCGGGTGCCGCGCCACAGGTCCTCGACCTGCAACGAGGCATCATCGGGCAGTCCCCATTCCCATAGCGGCAGTTCGAAGTCCGCTTCCTGCACCGCGTGCGGATCGAGGTTCACCGCCACCAGCACCATGTCCTCGCGCTCGCTGCGGCGCTTGCCGTAGTAGAGGATCCGGTCGTTGAAGGCGTTGTAGAAGGTCACGCCCAGATGGGTCTGCAGCGCCGGGTTCAACCGCCGAAGCAGGTTCAGGCGGGTGATTTCCTCGACGATGTTGCCCGGGCGCTGCCAGTCCCATGCGCGCAGCTGGTACTTCTCCGAGTCGAGGTATTCCTCCTTGCCGGGCAGGGGCGTGGCCTCGCACAGCTCGAAACCGCTGTACATGCCCCACAGCCCCGACAGCGTCGTTGCCAGTACGGCACGGACCAGGTGCCCGGCGCGGCCGGAGTCCTGCAGGAACACCGGGTTGATGTCGGGGGTGTTGACGAAGAAATGCGGGCGGAAATAGTCGCGGCCGTCGCCATGGGCAAGCTCGTTGAGGTAGTCGGTCAGTTCGTGCTTGCTGTTGCGCCAGGTGAAGTACGTGTACGACTGCGAGAAGCCGACCTTGGCCAGACGGTGCATCAGCTTCGGCCGGGTGAACGCCTCCGACAGGAACACCACATCCGGATAACGCCCGCGGATGTCGCTGATCATCCACTCCCAGAATGGAAACGGCTTGGTGTGGGGGTTGTCGACCCGGAACAGCCGCACGCCTTCGTTGGCCCAGAACGCGATGACGTCGCGAAGCGCCAGCCACAGAGAGGGGACGGCGCCGTCGGCGTGGAAGTCGACGTTGACGATGTCCTCGTACTTCTTCGGCGGATTTTCCGCGTAGCGGATCGAGCCGTCGGTACGCCATGAGAACCAGTCGGGATGCTCGCGCAGCCACGGATGGTCGGGTGAGCACTGGATCGCGAAGTCCAGTGCCAGCTCGAGGCCTTTCCCGGTTGCGGCGGCCACCAGGCGGCGGAAATCCTCCAGAGTGCCCAGTTCGGGATGGATGGCGTCATGACCGCCTTCGCTGGCGCCGATCGCGTAGGGGCTGCCGGGCTCGCCCGGCTGTGCGGTAACGGCGTTGTTGCGGCCCTTGCGGTTGATCCGCCCGATCGGGTGGATCGGCGGCATGTACAGCACGTCGAAGCCCATGTTGCGGATCGCCGGAAGGCGCGCGATCACGTCATCGAACGTGCCATGTCGCTGCCTGCCATCTGGGTCGGGTTCGGCCTGCGATCGCGGGAACAGTTCGTACCAACTGCTGAAGCCGGCAGCGCGGCGCTCGGCCTCGAGCACGAACACCGTCGGGCAGCGCATCAGGAACGGCCGTGGCCCGCAACGCGCCATCGCCTGCGAC
>DATHRJ010000110.1:0-2709 GCA_035465455.1 Lysobacter sp. | reverse complement strand
CGATCGGGCGGCAGCTCGCGGTGCGCTATGTCGATGCCCTGGGTGTGCCGAAGGCGGCCGAGCGTGACGGTGAGCTGCAGGTCTGCGGCGAACTCGGGCGCCGGCCGCTGGTCCGGCATGCGCTGCAGCGATGGCTGCTGCACACGGCGCATTCGCAGCTCCTGCCGTGGCTGGCGTCCGCTGCAGCCAGCCACGGGCTGTCCTATGCCAAGGCCCAGGTCAGGCGTCAGCGCACGCGCTGGGGCAGCTGCTCCCGTGCCGGCACCCTCAGCATCAACGCCTGCCTCATGTTCCAGCCGGCGGACGTCGTGCAGTACCTGTTCGTCCATGAGCTTGCGCACACCGTCCACCTGAACCACTCGCGCCGCTTCTGGAAGCTGGTCGAGCGGCTCGAACCGCGCTGGCATGAGCTCGACCGCGAGCTGTCCCGCGGCTGGCGGCACGTGCCGGAGTGGGCCATCAGCTGACGACCGGCCGGGCCACGCAGGTCCCGCTGCTATACTTCCGCGCCTTCCGCACGAGACCCGCAACCGATGGCCGACCAGCTGTACAACGTCAACGTCGTCTCGAGCGAGCTGCTGCCCACGCCCGAGGAGATCAAGCGTGAGCTGCCGGCCTCGCCGCGCGCCCAGCGATGCGTGCTCGGGGCGCGTACGGTCATCAGCGACATCCTGGAGAGGCGCGATCCCCTGCTGTTCGTCGTCGTCGGGCCCTGTTCGATCCACGATCTCGCAGCGGCGCGCGAGTACGCGGCGCGACTGCGGGGGCTCGCCGCGCGGGTGTCGCGGACCCTGTACCTGGTCATGCGCGTGTACTTCGAGAAGCCGCGCACCACCGTGGGCTGGAAGGGGCTCATCAACGACCCGGACATGGACGACTCCTTCCACATCGAGAAGGGCATCGGGATGGCCCGGCGCCTGTTGATCGAGCTGGCGGAGTCCGGCCTGCCGGCCGCGACCGAGGCGCTGGACCCGATCATGCCGCAGTACCTGCAGGAGCTGATCAGCTGGACGGCGATCGGCGCGCGCACGACCGAGTCGCAGACGCATCGCGAGATGGCCTCCGGACTGTCCACGCCGGTCGGGTTCAAGAACGGCACGGACGGCACGCTGACTGTCGCGATCAACGCGCTGCAGTCGGTCCGCAGCCCGCATCACTTCCTCGGCATCACCCAGCAGGGACAGTCCGCGGTGTTCCACACCCGCGGCAATGCCCACGCGCACGTCGTCCTGCGCGGCGGCGGCGGCCGGCCGAACTACGACTCCGTCAGTATCGCGTTGTGCGAGCAGGCGCTCGAGAAGGCCGGGCTGCCGGTGAACATCGTGGTGGACTGCAGCCACGGCAACTCCAACAAGGACCCGTTCCTGCAGCCGCTGGTGGCGGAGAACTGCGTGAACCAGGTCATCGAGGGGAACCGGTCGATCGTCGGACTGATGCTCGAGAGCCATCTCGGCGCGGGCAACCAGCCCATACCCGCCGACCTGTCGAAGCTGCGCTACGGTGTCTCGGTGACGGATGCCTGCATCGACTGGGAGACCACGGAGCGGCTGTTGCTCGAGCTGGACCGCAGGCTGGCGTCCAGCAGGCGCATGGCGGCCGCGGCATCCCCGGAATCCGGCGCCGGCTGACGCCAGGCATGGGGCCCGTCACGAGGCCGTTGCTGCCCTATGCCGTGCTGGCCATCGCGCTCGCCGGCGTGTCCTTCGGGTCCATCTTCGTCCGGCTGGCGGCGGCGCCCGCGCTGGCGATCGCGCTGTGGCGCATGACCATCGCTTCCGCGGTGGTGCTGCCGGCTGCGCTCGCCGGTGGCCGGCGTCCGGCGGGTGCAGCGCTGCGCGAGGTGTCGCTGGCGATCGTGGCGGGCGGCCTGCTGGCCCTGCACTTCGCGACCTGGATCACCTCCCTGCAGTACACGACGGTCGCCAACAGCGTGCTGCTGGTGAACACTGCACCGGTCTTCGTCGCCGCGCTGATGTGGCTGACTGGACAACGGCCGGCGGCGCGCACCTGGGCATCCGTGTTCCTTGAGGTGGACGGTGCGGCGATCATCGGCGCCGGCGACGCCGGGCGCGCCGGCTCCACGCTCGGCAACCTGCTGGCCGTCGGCGGCGCCGTCGCAATGGCGGGTTACCTGATGCTGGCGCGGGAGGCCCAGCGCCGGCTGGCGTACCTGCCGTATGTCGCGCTGGCCTATTCCTCGGCCGCAGCGGTGCTGTGGGTGGCGGTCATCGCCTCCGGCACGGCATGGCGCGGCTTCGGCGCGCAGACCTGGGCCGCCGTCGCGGCGATGGCCGTCGTGTCGCAACTGGTGGGCCACGGCGGATACAACTGGTCGCTGCGCCACCTTCCCCCGACTTTCGTGTCGGTCGCGCTCACGGGTGAGCCGGTCATTGCCGCGGGACTGGCGTGGTGGCTGCTGGGCGAACCCGTGACGGCGGGCACCGTGCTCGGCGGCGCTCTGGTGCTCGCGGCCATCCTGGTAGCGGCCCGCAGCAGGCGCTGAAGGACCTCGCTATAAGGCGAGGCGCTCGTAGGGTGCGCGGACGGCGCGGGACACGCGATCGCGGTGCTTCCACCAGCGCCAGCCGAGCAGCAGGGCGAGAACGCCCAGGTACAGCAGCGGCTCGCGCACGTCGGCCTTGACCTGCCAGTAGAAGTGGATGCAGCCGAGCGCCGCGGCGACGTAGACGAGCCGGTGCAGCTGCTGCC
>DATHRJ010000109.1:0-8469 GCA_035465455.1 Lysobacter sp. | reverse complement strand
ATCGAGTTCGGCGTCGCCAACCGTCTCGTCGACGGCTATGCCGACGGCACGTTCCGCCCCGACCAGTCGCTCACGCGCGCCGAGATGGCCACGTACCTGATGATGGGTGCCGGCATCCGCCAGAACCTGCCGCTCAGCGGGGCATCGAGCCTCACCGACGTGGGCATCGCCAATGCGCTGTCGCCATTTGCCGAGGCGGCAATCGCGACCGGGGCGGCACAGCGCGACCTCAGCCATCGCCAGGACGGCGTGATGGGCACGCTCGGCGGCGAGTTCCGCCCCGACGACTCCGTCACCCGCGTCAGCCTCGCGTATTCACTGGTGCAGAGTCTTGGGCTGCAGACGCAGGCACGGGACTTCACCGGGACATTGAGCGTGCTCAGCGATGGCAAGCGCATCGCGATCGAGGACGCCGCGTCGATTCCGGCGAGCCTGCATGGCTATGTGCAGTTCGCGCTCGACCAGGGCCTGATCAACGCGCGATTCGTCGTGACCCAGGGACCGTATGACCTGCAGCCGGTGCTGCGCGCGTACTTCGATCCTGGCCTGGCCGTGACCCGTGCCGCCTACGCGGCCGCGGCCAGCCGCCTGCTCGGCGTGTACGGCCCGTAACGCGCAGTCCACGTGCAAGCCGGATTCACCCCGGCACGCAATACCGAAGCCCGCCGCTCCCCGGCGGGCTTCGTCTTTTGCGCGGCCAGCCACCACGCGGCCCAGCCGCCACCATGCGCCGTAGTATCCTCAGCCTTTCCCCTACGGAGCGGCGGCATGAAGGCGATGCGTTGGATGGGCCTGTCGTTGTGCGCGCTGATGTTGGCCAGCTGCGGCAGCGGGCCGGTGCGTCGGGTGTCGGAGCCTTCGGTGCGCATCCAGCAGTTGACCGTACTGGCCAGTGGCGGCTGGTCGGCCGATCTGCGTATCGAGAACTTCAGCAGCATTCCGATGCGGTTCGATTCCATCGATCTGGCGCTGGTCGTCGCCGGCAACGCCGCCGGCACCCTGCAGGCGCAGCCCGCGCTTTCAGTGGGGCCGGAGTCAGCCGAGATCTTCGTGGTCGCCCTGCAACCGACAGCGGCGGCCAAACTTGCGGTGGCCGACGCGCTCGCCGGCCGCGGCAGCGTTGCATACACGCTCCAGGGCTCGGTCGCGGCAACGCCGGATGAGGCCCGCCGGCGCACGTTCCAGATCGAGCGCAGCAGTGCGCTGAGCCCTGCCCCGGGCCTGCCCGGCGTGCTGCGCTGACCCGCAATTCGACGGTAACGATCGTCCGCGGACGGGCTGTCCGGCGTGCTTCCGCGAAGTGCCTGATCCGCCCAAAAATTTCTCCAGACCACCTGATGCGAGGTCCTTGATGAGCAGCTACAAAGCCCCGCTGAACGACATGCGTTTCGTGCTGTTCGACCTGCTGGATGCCGAGCCGGTGTTCCAGCGCCTCGGCTTCACCGACGCGACCCGCGACGTGCTCGACGCGGTGCTGGAGGAAGGCGCGCGTTTCACCGAGACCGTACTCGCGCCGCTCAACTCGATCGGCGACCGTATCGGCTGCAGCCACGACAAGGCCACCGGCGCGGTGACCACGCCGCCGGGGTTCAAGCAGGCCTACGCGCAGTACGTCGACGGCGGCTGGGCCGGGTTGACCTCGCCGGAGGAGTTTGGCGGGCAGAACCTGCCGCACGCGGCCGGGGTGCCGTTGAAGGAGATGATCGATGCGGCCAACCTGGCGTGGGGCAATTTCCCGCTGCTGTCGCACGGCGCGACCGAGGCGTTGCTGCACCACGGCGAGGACTGGCAGCGCGAGGTGTTCCTCAAGCCGCTGGTCGAGGGCCGCTGGACCGGCACGATGTGCCTGACCGAACCGCACTGCGGTACCGACCTGGGACTGCTGAAGACCCGCGCCGAGCCGCAGGCCGACGGCAGCCATACGGTCAGCGGCACCAAGATCTTCATCACTGCCGGCGACCACGATTTCACCGACAACATCGTCCACCTGGTGCTGGCGCGGCTGCCGGATGCCCCCGCCGGCAGCAAGGGCATCTCGCTGTTCGTGGTGCCGAAGCTGCGGGTCGCGCGCGACGGCACGGTCGGCGCAGCCAACGCGGTGCGCGTGGGCAGCCTCGAACACAAGATGGGCATCCACGGCTCGGCCACCTGCGTGCTGAATTTCGACGGGGCCCAGGGCTATTTGATCGGGCAGCCGCACAAAGGCCTGATGGCGATGTTCACCATGATGAATACGGCGCGGCTCGCGGTCGGCCTGCAGGGCCTGGGGCTGTCGGACCGCGCGTTGCAGAACGCGCTGGCGTACTCGCGCGAGCGCCTGCAGATGCGCGCGCTGTCCGGGGCGAAATACCCCGACAAGCCGGCCGATCCGATCATCGTGCACCCCGACGTGCGGCGCATGCTGCTGACCTGCAAGGCGCTGGTCGAGGGCGGCCGCGCCATGGGCTACCACGGCGCGCTGATGGTCGACATCGCCTCCCACGCCAGCGATGCCGACGAGCGCAAGCAGGCCGATGCGCTGGTCGGATTCATGACCCCGATCGTCAAGGCCTGCCTGACCGAATGGGGCGTGGAGTGCACCTACGATGCGCTGCAGTGCTACGGCGGCCACGGCTACATTGCCGAGCACGGCATGGAGCAGCTCGCGCGCGACGCCCGCATCACCACGCTGTACGAAGGCACCACCGGCATCCAGGCGCTGGACCTGCTGGGCCGCAAGATCCTGCAGCAGCAGGGTGCGGGCCTGCAGGTGTTCCTGGGGATGATCGAAGAGTTCTGCGCGCAGCACGAAGGCAACCCGGCCGCCGCCGAATTCGTCGCGCCGCTGCGCGCGCTGGCGGCCGAGTGGCTGCAACTGACGATGCAGGTCGGGCAACGCGCGATCGCCAATGCCGACGAGGTCGGCGCCGCGGCCTACGACTATCTGATGTATTCGGGCTATGCCGCGCTGGCCTACTGGTGGGCGCGCAGCGTCGTGGCCAGCGAGGGGTCGCAGCGCTCCGATGCCTTCAAGGCCGGCAAGCGCGAGACCGCCCGCTTCTACTTCGCCCGGATCCTGCCGCGCACCGTGACCCATGCGGCGGCGATCGGCAGCGAGCTGTCGACGCTGATGGCGCTGGAGGCGGATGCGTTCGACGCCTGAGCGGGTCCGGTCGACGGCGGCGATGACTGCGCAACAGGCGGGTTTTTCGGTATAAGCTCGGGCGATGGAGACTGACACAGCGTCGCTACGCTTGGTCCGCAGCCGAACCCGCGCCGCACTCGATCGGCGCGGCGCCCTGGATGCTGCGCCCGCGCCGGTGCTCTCCCCGCATCCGCTCGAGCGCCTCAATTCGGTACGCCTGCTGTCACTGGACGCGCACGGCCGCGTGCTCGACTGGATGAACTGGCAGCAGGCGGCGTGCCTGTACGTGCGCGGCGCGGTCGCATGGACCCTGGGCGACCCGTGCCTGGAAGTACACGGCGGTACCAGCCGCATGACCGGCGAGCGCAGCTCGCTGGAACTGCACCCGATCGTCGCGGCCCGCGGCCACGCCCGCGGCCATGCGCTCGATCCCACCCCCGCGCTCACCAACTCCGCGCTGTTCGCCCGCGACGGCCACCTGTGCCTGTACTGCGGGCGCGAGTGCCACCGGCCGCAGCTGACCCGCGACCACGTGTTGCCGGTGTCCAAGGGCGGCCGCGACGTGTGGGAGAACGTGGTTGCCGCCTGCTTCCACTGCAACTCGCGCAAGGGAAACCGAACCCCGCAGCAGGCCAGCATGCCGTTGCTCGCGGTGCCGTACCGGCCGAGTTGGGTCGAACACCTGATCCTGTCGAACCGCAACATCCTCGCCGACCAGATGGCGTTCCTGAAAAGCCAGTTGCCGAAGAAGCGTCCGCGCGCGTTTTGTTGACGCACCGCCGCCTGCGGCAGTAGCGCGCTACAGCTTGGCAAGCCAATCAGGCAGGGGTGTGTGCGTGCATGCGTTGACGTGCATCGCGCCCTCCGCAACACTCTGTGCAAGTTCCCGCCATGGATTTCGACGATGCCCCTGACCTTCGGCCTGACCGGCATGGACCCGGCCACTGAGATCGCGCTGAAGGCCGCGTTCACCGAGGCCAATTCGCGGCTCGGCGGATTGTGGCAAATGCAACCGGAAACCAGCGCCCAGTACGTCGTGGTCGACATGGACAGCCTCTACGGTCCGATGAGCTGGCTGCGGCTGCACGCTGCCGGCAAGACCGTGATCGGCCTGACCTCGGCGCCGCGCACCCAGACCGACCACCATCTGGTGCATCCGTTCACCGCACAGACGGTTGCGCAGCTGTTGCAGGACGTGGCGATCAAGGCCGGGCACGCAGCGACGCTCGACGAAATCCCGCCTCCCGCCGGACTGACCCCGGCGCCGCAACCGCAGGACCTGTTGCCCGAAGAACAGCCGTTGCCCGTGGACGAGGAAGAAGCGCCACCGCCGGAGCCGTCCGCGGCGATCCCGAACCGCGACGTGCCGCTGCCGACCGATACGCGCGAGCCGCCCAGCGCAGCGGTCGGTCAGGTGATCCCGCCCCACCCGACCATCGAGCCGCACGCGCCGCCGCCTCCCCCTCCCACGGCGGACGCGCAGGCGCAAACGCTGATCGAATGGCTGGCCTCGGGCAAGCTCCGCGGCCGCATCCGGCTGGAGCGCGAAGGCGTGCCGCTGCTGATCGACACCAGCGCGCGCGAGTATTTCGGCCCCGCCGCGCTCAAGCCGCTGGCGGCGCACCTGCAGGCCCCCCTTTCGGCGAATGATCTCGAACCCGTCGCCGCAGCCGACTGGAGCAGCCAGACCGCCGCGCTCGGCCCCGCTCAGCCGTTGCTGCGGCTGGTGTGGTTCGGCAACCTGATCGCCGGTGGCGGCAAGCTGGTTCCGGGTTTCGACCCCGCCGCACGCTTCCAGATGGTGAAATGGCCGCAGACCGAGCGTGAGTTCCCCAAGCACTTCCGCATCGCCACGGTGATGATGAAAGGTCCGGCGACGCTGGCCGAGATCGCCAGCGGCAGCGGCGTGCCATTGCCGGACGTGATCGACTTCGTCAACGCCAACCTCGCCACCGGCTTCGCCGAGGTCGAGCACACCCCCGAGCCGGAACCGGAATCGACCAGGTCCACCGGCCTGTTCGGCCGCCTGCGCGGACGCTGAGTTCCGCGCACTGCGCCCAGCGCGGCCCGGCCGGCGCAGCCCACGGTTTCGCGGGAGCCGCCTTGCTCCCGCAGCTGAACCGCGCGAGCGCCAGGCGTGCGCTGCGGTGACGGCGGCTTGCCCAGCCGCGGGCGCAGCGGGACAATGACCGACTACCGTTCAATGCCGTATTGATGATCGATTCGCAACGCTATCCGCGCCTCTCGCGCATCGCCGTCCCCGCTGATCTGCGTGGGTTCCCCGAAGAGGAACTGACGGCGATCGCCGATGAGTTGCGCGCGTACCTGATCGAACAGGTGGCGCAATCGGGCGGGCATTTCGGCGCCGGCCTGGGCGTGATCGAACTCACCGTCGCCCTGCACTGGCTGTACCAGACGCCCGAAGACCGGCTGGTGTGGGATGTCGGCCACCAGTGCTATCCGCACAAGATCCTCACCGGGCGCCGCGACGCGATCCACACCGTCAAGCAGGCCGATGGCATCGCGCCATTCCCCAAGCGCGAGGAATCCGAGTACGACACCTTCGGCGTCGGCCATTCGTCGACCTCGATCTCCGCCGCCTTGGGCATGGCGATCGCCAATGCGCGAGCCGGCGAGGCGCGCAAGGTCGTGGCGGTGATCGGCGATGGCGCGATGACCGCCGGCATGGCATTCGAGGCGCTCAACCACGCCGGCGGCATGGGTGCGGAGCCCGGCTCTTCCGAGCCCGACCTGCTGGTGGTGCTCAACGACAACCAGATGTCGATATCCGAGAACGTCGGCGGCCTCACCCAGATGCTCGGACGTCTCACCGCCAGCCGCACATTGAACGCGCTGCGCGAGGGCGGCAAGCGCCTGCTGGGCGACAAGAACAAGCCGGCGGCGAAATTCGTGCGTCGCTGGGAAGAGCACTGGAAGGGCATGTTCGTCCCGTCCACGCTGTTCGAGGAAATGGGCTTCCACTACACCGGCCCGATCGACGGCCACGACCTGCCGGCGCTGATGGCCGCGTTGAAGACCCTCAAGACGCTCAAGGGTCCGCAACTGCTGCATATCATCACCACCAAGGGCAAGGGTTACGAGCGCGCCGAGGGCGACCAGATCGGTTACCACGCGGTCGGCCCGTTCGATCCCTCGACCGGACTGGTCAGCAAGCCCGGCACGAAGAAGCCGACCTACACCGACGTGTTCGGCGACTGGCTGTGCGACATGGCCGCGGCCGACGAGAAGCTGCTGGCGATCACTCCGGCGATGCGCGAGGGCTCCGGCCTGGTGCGCTTCAGCAAGGAATACCCGCAGCGATATTTCGATGTCGCGATCGCCGAGCAGCACGCGGTCACGCTGGCCGCGGGCATGGCCTGCGAAGGCGCCAAGCCGGTGGTCGCGATCTACTCGACGTTCCTGCAGCGCGGTTACGACCAGCTGGTGCACGACGTCGCGATCCAGGACCTGGACGTATTGTTCGCGATCGATCGCGGCGGCGTGGTCGGACCGGATGGCGCCACCCACGCCGGCAACCTCGACCTGTCGTACCTGCGCTGCGTGCCGAACATGCTGGTGATGACGCCGGCCGACGAGAACGAGTGCCGGCAGATGCTGTCCACCGGCCACCATCACGCCGGACCGGCCGCGGTGCGTTACCCGCGCGGTACCGGGCCTGGCGTGGCCTTGCAGGCCACGCTCGATACCCTGCCCATCGGCAAGGCGCAGCTGCGTCGTGCCGGCGCGCGCATCGCGCTGCTCGCGTTCGGCGCGATCGTGCCCGCGGCCGAGCAGGTCGGTGAGGAGCTCGGGCTGAGCGTGGTCAACATGCGCTTCGTGAAGCCGCTCGACCGCGCGCTGATCCTGGAACTGGCGCGCAGCCACGAGGGCTTCGTCACCCTCGAGGACAATGTCGTGGCCGGCGGTGCCGGTTCGGGCGTGGCCGAACTGCTGGCCGCCGAGCGCGTGGTGATGCCGATCCTGCACCTGGGCCTGCCGGACGCCTTCCAGCACCACGCCAGCCGCGAGCAACTGCTGTCCGAAGCCGGGCTGGACGTCAGCGGCATCCGTGCGGCGGTGTTGGCCCGCTGGTCCGACCTGGCGGTGCCGGCGCCGCGCAAGGCCGCGATCTGACGCACCTGCTCGCGCAAGCCGCGACTACCTGAGTCGCCGCTTACTCCGGCCCCACGACGTCGTAGCCCCTGGCCTGCAGACGCGCGAGCAATCCATCAGGCCGCAGCAATTGCGCCACCGGCAGCATGGCGAAGCTGGTGTGATTGGCTGTCAGGGCCGCTTCCGCCGATTTCAGCCACAGCGCCTCGCTGCGTTCCATCGCGTCATCCATGCCGACCGATCGCGCCGCCCCCGTATTGGCCAGGGCCTCATAGCAGGGCAGTACGTTGCCTCGATCGGACAGCCGCGTGAGTGCGGCAATGTCTCCCGTGGCCCATGCATTGGCGCGCTCGGCGGCGTTGGCGACGTCCAGTTCAAGGCGGTCCAGCACGCTACGGAAGCACTGCACGTCGTCGATATCCTCGCGGGCCAGGGACTTCGCAAGCTTTTTAGGATCCTTGATTGCGCTGACAATCGTGGTCGACGTCCACTTGATGTTGTGCTTTTTCGCGAGCTCAGATATCCGGTTGTCGACTCCAGTGCCTGCGGCCAGGCCCGAGCGCTTGAGCGCCCCCTGATGCAGGGTGTCGGCTGCCAGGAACGGACGCCACTGCTCGACCGAGTTGTCATCGCCCAGGTACAGCGGCTTGAGCACCTGCCAGCGCGCGTACAACTCCTGCGGCAACACGTCCTGCAGGCTCTTTCCATCGGGATTCCTGCGCGCGCGCAAGATCGTCGGCACCGCAAACGCGATCTTGAACGCACTACCGAAACCCACGGTAACGCCCATGCCAGGGGGGCCGACGATCTCCTGCGTCCGTGCCAGCGCCTCTTCGGCCTGCGGCGAGTACCAGTCCATCTTCCTAGGCACCGGCGACACCGTACCCAGGATCCATAGCGCATGCTCGTCCTTGCTGACCTTCCACAGCCCGGGACCGGAGTACTGACCGCTGACCAGGACCACGTCAACGTCGGTGATGGCGCTGGCTTGGTTGTCGGCCGGTTCGCCGGGGCTGACGCCGATTGCAGTAGCACTTGCCGATGCCGGCTTCCCGGCCGGCGGCGACGTCGGGGCGGGCGCCCCGGGCGTGGCCGCAATGGCGGAGGCGGGCACCGTCAGGCCCAGCAGCAGGACCAGCGTCAGGGCGGTCGACAGGGTTCGCATGCGAAGTTCCATTTCGTCGGGTGTCGCGATCGGACAGCCGCGGGTGGCGTAAGTTCAGTGCACCCGG
>DATHRJ010000108.1:0-15529 GCA_035465455.1 Lysobacter sp. | reverse complement strand
GGCCGGATCCGAGCGCACCGCGCTCATTCTGAGGCTGCACATCTTTCACCTGCTGCAGACAGCGTCCGCCCAGGCACTGGACCTGGATGTCGGCGTGCCGGCGCGCGGCTGGCACGGCGAGGCCTACCGAGGACACATCTTCTGGGACGAGTTGTTCATCTTTCCGCTGCTGAACTGGCGGCTGCCGGAAATCACCCGCGGATTGCTGATGTACCGCTACCGGCGGCTCGACGAGGCGCGGCAGAACGCAGCCGAATCCGGCTATCGCGGTGCGATGTATCCGTGGCAGAGCGGCAGCAACGGACGCGAGGAAACCCAGCGGCTGCACCTCAACCCGCGGTCGGGGCGCTGGCTGCCCGACAACACCCACCTGCAGCGCCACATCAACGCGGCGATCGCCTACAACATCTGGCAGTACTACCAGGCGACCGGCGATGTCGAATTCATGTCCTTCCATGGCGCCGAGATGTTCCTGGAGATCGCGCGCTTCTGGGGCAGCTTCGCCAGCTACAACGCCGAGCTCGACCGTTATGAAATTCATGGCGTGGTCGGCCCGGACGAATTCCACACGGCGTACCCCGGAAGCGAGCAGCCCGGTTTGGACAACCACAGCTACACCAACGTGATGGCGGCCTGGGTGCTGGGCCGTGCGCGCGACCTGCTGGACCTGCTGCCCGAGGAGCGGCGCACCGAGTTGCGCGAATCGCTGCATCTTCGCGACGATGAACTCGCGCATTGGGACGAGGCCAGCCGCAAGATGCGCGTCGTGTTCCATCAGGATGGCGTGATCAGCCAGTTCGAAGGCTACGAAAACCTGCGGGAACTGGACTGGGACGAATACCGCAGCAAGTACGACGACATCCACCGCCTCGACCGGCTGCTGGAAGCCGAAGGCGACAGCATCAACCGCTACAAGGCGGCGAAGCAGGCCGACGTGCTGATGCTGTTCTATCTGTTCTCCTCCGAACAGTTGGCCGGGCTGTTCGCACGCCTGGGCTACGGGTTCGATCGCGAGACCATTCCGCGCAACGTCGCCTACTACGGGTCGCGCACCTCGCACGGCTCGACCCTGAGCCGTGTGGTCGATTCCTGGGTGACGGCGCGCTCGGACCGGGTAGGTACCTGGCGACTGTTCAAGCAGGCGCTGGAGAGCGACGTGGCCGACATCCAGGGCGGCACCACGCCGGAAGGCATCCACCTTGGCGCCATGGCCGGCACCGTCGACCTGCTGCAGCGCGGCTACACCGGCATCGTCACCCGTGGCGACACGCTGTGGCTGGACCCGTGCCTGCCGCACGCGCTCAATTGCCTGCGCATGACCGTGCGCTACCGCGGCCATGCACTCGACCTCACCATCACCCAGCAATCGCTGACGGTATATGCCCATCCGTCCAACGCCACGCCGATCACCCTCGGCGTGGTCGACCGGACCTTTACTTTCGAAGCCGGCCAGGTGCGCGAGTTCAGCGACCTGCCTCATTGGCGAGCCGACGACGCCCATGAGCCTCCCCTGCATGATGCGATCGCCCAGCTTGACGCCGATCAAGATCGCCCTGGCGACCACCCGGCCTGATGGCGGAATCGTGGCGACACGTTTCCGCAAACGTTTTGACCCCGCCTGTTGGAGGAGGAAACCATGCCCAGAATCGTCGACCGTCGCACCGGGAATGATCTCGGCACCTTCACTGAAGAAGAATGCGCGCAGCTGATGGCGCTGTTCGATGAGCCCACGCGCTACGAGGAGCCCACCCCGATCGACCCGGACCTGGTCGAGCGTTTCGTCGAGTCGGGCGCCTCCGACCGGCTGGTGGTCGTGCTCCAGCAGATCCTGCAGGGCCGCGAGGATTTCGACATCGGCATCGAACCCGACCTGCCGTAGCGAGCGACCGCACCGCGCGTGTCCTCTCGATGTGGTCGTGCGCGGAAGCAGCCATCACTGGCCGCTTATGAGTGCTCCCCTAGCGTGGCGCTCGTGCGCATGGCGCCCTGGCCATGCGTCGGACAGCGGAGCCCGCCATCAACCGGGCCGGAGCCACAGGCATGTCGCAGATCGCCCCCACACGCGGCTGCTCGGAGCCACGGCCTGTGCTGCGCACGCTGGACGTGATGGCACTGGTGGTCGGCATCGTGGTCGGGGCGGGCATATTCAGCGTGCCGGCGGTGGTCGCCGCCAATTCCGGCAGTGGCGGCGCGTTGATGCTGGCGTGGGTGCTCGGGGGCGCGCTCTCGTTGGCGGGTGCGTTGTGCTATGCCGAGCTGGCCACCTCCTATCCGCATTCCGGGGGTGAATACCACTTCCTGCGCCTGGCCTTCGGCGACAGGGTCGCGTTCCTGTTCGCATGGGCGCGGCTCACCGTGATTCCCACCGGGTCGATCGCGCTTCTGGGCTTCGTGTTCGGCGATTACGCCACGCAGTTGCTGCCGCTGGCGGGAGCGCGATCATCGCCCCTCTACGCCGCCACTGCGGTCGCAGTGCTTACTGCCGTCAACGCGGCCGGACTCAAGTCGGGCAGGCGCACCCAGAACCTGCTGACGCTGCTGCAGGTTGGGGGCGTGGTGGCGATCATCGCCGCGGGACTGGCACTGCCGCTGCCGGCGGCATCGCTGCCCATGGTGCATGCCACCCCGGAGGCCACCCAGTGGGGCCTGGTGCTGATTTTCGTGATGCTGGCCTACGGCGGCTGGAACGAGGCGGCATACATGTCGGCCGAAGTCGTCGGTGCCAACCGCAACCTGCCGCGGGCGCTGGTGTGGAGCATCGCCGCGATCACCACCTTGTACCTGCTGATGAACTTCGCGTACCTGCGCGTGCTTGGCCTGGCCGGGATGGGCGGGTCTCCCGCGGTTGCTGCCGACATGATGGATCGCGTACTCGGCGGACGCGGCGCGCAGCTGATCAGCGTGGCGGTGGCCGTGGCGGCGCTGACCTCTATGAACGCCACGATGCTGATGGCGGCGCGCACCACCTACGCATTCGGCCGCGCGGCGCCGATGTTCTCGTCGCTGGGCCGCTGGAATGCGCGCCTGGATGCGCCTGTGCACGCCTATCTGGTGCAGGCCGCGATCGCGCTGGCGCTGGTCGGGCTGGGGACGCTGACCCGGCACGGGTTTACCACGATGGTCGAATACACCGCGCCGGTGTTCTGGCTGTTCTTCCTGCTGACCGGGATCGCGCTGTTCGTGCTGCGGGCGCGGACGCGCCCCGGTGCGAGGCGGCCCTTCAGCGTGCCGTTGTATCCACTGACGCCACTGGTGTTCTGCGCCATGTGCGCCTACCTGCTGTACGCCAGCGTCCGCCACACCGGCGTCGGCGCCGTGGTCGGGCTGGCGGTGCTCGCGACGGGTGCGTTGGTGCTGCTGGCCGGTGGCGAGAAAGCCGTGCCGCGCAGCGCCCCGGGCGCCGAACCCCCGGTTGAACCCCCTGCCTCACATGGAAAAGGAGAATCGTGATGCACAACCTCCGTCCCCACGTAGTTCTCATCGGCGCAAGCCTGGCGGTGTTCTCCGCCGGCTGCCGCCAGCCGCCGGAGACCTCCGCGAGCGCCGCCGACGCACCGTCTGCGGCAAGCGTCGTCGCAACATCGGGCGCGATTGCCGATACGCGGCCGACCACGGGTCCGGCGTCCAGCGATGAGATATCCATGCTGCCATCGGTCGAGCAGGAGACCGGCGACGGCGAACGCACGCCCGACGTGGTGTACGTGCCGACTCCGCCCAGGGTGGTCGACGCGATGCTCAAGGCCGCCGAAGTCGGACCCGATGACGTGCTTTATGACCTCGGCTCGGGCGACGGACGCATTCCGATCACCGCGGCAAAGCGCTGGGGAACGCGTGGAGTCGGCATCGACATCGACCCGGAAAGGATCGAGGAAGCCAATCGCAATGCCAGGCAGGCCGGGGTCACCGACAAGGTCAGGTTCATCGAGGGCGACCTGTTCGAAGCCGACCTGTCGGGCGCGACGGTGATCAGCCTGTACCTGCTGCCCAACCTCAACCTGCGGCTGCGACCGACCCTGCTGCAGCTGGAGCCCGGGACCCGCATCGTCTCGCACGCTTTCGACATGGGCGACTGGGAGCCGGAACAGGCGCTCGACGTCGACGGCGCCACCGTATACCTGTGGACCGTGCCCGAAACCGTGCCAGCGCACCTGCGCTGAAACACCGACGTGCGGAGAGTGGCGGCCTCAGCCGTGGGGGCCGCCCATCGCCGGCAGGACTACGCCGTTGATGTAGGACGAGCACACCGGCGCGGCCAGGAACACATGAGCCGGCGACATCTCGCCCATGTGCGGCAGCGCGGCGCGGGTCATGCGGAAGTGGCCGCCGATGTTGGCCTGCAGGGTTTCCTCCAACTGCTCATCGCTGATGTCCTCCAGCGACTGGCTGTGCTGGCAGCTGCACTCCAGGAGCGTGCTGGTTGTTTCGATGTGACTCTGTAGGCCGTTGTCGGCGGCGTGGTGGTCGAACTTTGGGTGCAGTCGATCCCGGGATCCGGTCCGCAAGTCGCGGCGGATGAGACGAGACCGCGCCAGGATCGGCAGATGAGAACTTGAGTCTAATTCTGGAAATGATCTGCAACCTATTGAATTTCAACCGTTAATACATAACTGTAAATTTGTTACTAAAATTAGTCCATGCACCTCTCCGACACCCAGCGCGCCCTGTTCGACTACCTCCGCGAGCACATCGCGGCACACGGCTATTCGCCCTCGCAACTGGAGATCGCCGCTGCGTTCGGCTTCCGCCAGAACCGCTCCGCGCGCTACCACCTGCAAGCCCTGGCCGATGCCGGGTTGATCGAACTGGTCCAGGGCCGGGCGCGCGGCATCAAGCTCAGCGACCGCGGCAGCGCGTCGGCCGAAGACGTCGTGATGGCTGGTTCGCTCCCCGACCACGTGATGCAGGTGCCGCTGTACGGCCGCATCGCCGCCGGTGCGCCGATCGGCTCGGACCCCGAGGTCCGCCGCCACATCGCCCTGGACCGGTCGGTGTTCCGCCTGCGTCCGGACTATCTGCTCGAAGTGGAAGGCGAGTCGATGCTGCTCGATGGCATCCTGCCGGGGGACCTGATCGGCGTGCACCGCACACCGGAGGCGCGCTCGGGCCAGATCGTGGTCGCGCGCATCGAGGGCGAGCTCACGGTCAAGCGCCTGGACCTGCATGCCGATGCCGCGGGCGCCCACTTGCGCCTGCTGCCGCGCAATCCGGCCTATGCGCCGCTCGAGATCGATGCGACGGTGACCGATTTCGCGATCGAAGGCCTGTTCGCGGGCCTGGTGAGGCCGGGCTGATGGCGGTGGTGGTGCCCTTGCAGGCCTTGCTGGAAGCGCGCCGGGTCTGGCGTGGCCAGCCGTTGCCGCGGCCGCCATCGCGGCAGCCGACCGGATTCGACTGGCTCGATGAAGCGCTGCCGTCCGCAGGCTGGCCCGAGGCGGCGCTGACCGAGTTGCTGCTGCCGGTAGATGGTGTCGGCGAGCTGCGCTTGCTGTGGCCGACCCTGGCCCGGCTGTCGCAGCAGGACGGCATGATCGCGCTGGTCGCCCCGCCGTACCTGCCGTTTGCGCCGGCCTGGGACAGTGCCGGGGTGCGACTGGGCAAGCTGCAGGTCGTGCGCACCGCGCCGCGCGATGCATTGTGGGCGACCGAGCAATGCCTGCGTTCGGCGGCGTGCTCGGCGGTGCTGTGCTGGCCGCAGCAGGCCGATGACCGCAGCCTGCGCCGGCTGCAGGTGGCGGCGGAAACCGGCCAATGTCTCGGCTTTGCACTGCGTCCGGCCAAGGCCGCGGAGAATCCATCGCCCGCGGCGCTGCGCATCGCGATCGATGCCGACCCGGCGCAACTGCGGGTGCTCAAGTGTCGGGGTGGCAATGCGCCGCCGCGGCCGCTGCCGTTCCCTGCTCCCTCGCATTGATGACGCCGCGATGCTCTGGGCCTGCATCCTTTTGCCGCAACTGGCGCTCGACGGCGTCCTTCGCCGCCATCCGGGTCCCGACGCGCCGCTGGCGCTGGTAGGCGGTCCGGCGCAGCGCCGGGTCCTGCGCGCGGTCAACGACGCCGCCAGAGCCGCCGGACTGCGCGCCGGCCAGTCGCTGGGCGCGGCGCAGGCGTTGTGCAATGGCTTCGCGACGGTCGAACATGACGCGGCCGAAGTCGACCGCTGGCATGACTTCCTCGCGGCGTGGGCGTATCGCTACAGCTCGCTGGTCAGCCGTACGTTCGCCTCGGCGCTGGTGCTGGAGGTCGAAGCCAGTTTCAAGCTGTTCGGTCCGTGGCCGCGCTTCGAGGCGCAACTGCGCCACGACCTCACCCAGCTCGGGTTCCGCCACCGGATCGTGCTCGCGCCCAACCCCTACGCCGCACGCGCGCTGGCCAATGTGCACGATGGCCTGGCGATCACCGCGCCCGAACCGCTGCACAACGCGCTGGGCCATCTACCGGTCGAGCGCAGCGGGCTGGCGCCGGACGCGGCGTCCAGCCTGCGCCGGATGGGCCTGCGCAAGCTGCGGCAACTGTTCGCGTTGCCACGCGCCGCACTCGGCCAGCGCGTCGGCAACGAGGCGCTGCAACACCTGGACCGGCTGACCGGCGAACTGGCCACGCCGCTGCGTCATTACCAGCCGCCCGATTCGTTCCAGTCGCGGATCGAACTCAACTTCGATGTCGAATCCAGCCAGGCGTTGCTGTTCCCGTTGCGGCGGCTGACGGGTGACCTGGCCGCATTCCTTGCCGGTCGCGATGGCGGCGTGCAGCGTTTCAGCCTGGTGCTGGAACACGAGCGCTGTGCCGACACCGAGGTCACGATCGGCCTGCTGGCACCGGAACGCTCCCCATTGATGCTGTTCGAACTCGCGCGCGGCCGGCTCGAGCAGGTGCGCGTGCCGGCGCCGGTGCGCGGCGTGCAGCTGGTCGCGCGCGAATTGCCGGCATTCGTGCCGGCCGGGCGCGACCTGTTCGATACGCGCCCGCAGCAGGCGGTGCCATGGGAGCAGTTGCGCGAGCGCCTGCGCGCCCGCCTCGGCGATGATGCGGTGCATGGCCTGGCGGTATGCGCCGACCATCGCCCCGAACGCGCATGGCAGGTCGAAGCCACATCGCTGCGCGCGTCCCCTGCCCCGCGGGTACCACGGCCGGGCTGGCTGCTGCCGCGCCCGGTGCCGCTGCGCGATCACCGCCTGCGGGTCCTCGCTGGTCCGGAGCGCCTGGAAACCGGCTGGTGGGACGAGGACGTGCGCCGCGACTACTACCTGGTGCAGACCAGCCTGGGCCAGCGTGCCTGGGCATTCCGACCGGCAGGCGACGACACCGGCAACGCCAGTCCTTTCATGCTGCATGGGTGGTTCGCATGAGCGCGCCGATGCAGCCCCCTCTCCCGGGAGAGGGAAGCAAGACGATCATGGGGACCGGCTTCCCATCCGGCCCACTCCGCGCAACCACCCTCCCCGACTACGCCGAACTGCACTGCCTGTCGGCCTTCAGCTTCCAGCGTGGCGCCTCGGTCGCGGCCGAACTGTTCGCACGGGCGAAGCAACTGGGCTACACCGCGCTGGCGATCACCGACGAAGGCTCGCTGGCCGGCATCGTGCGGGCGTTCGAGGCGGCGCGGAAGATCGGCCTCAAGCTGATCGTCGGCAGCGAGGTGCAACTGGTCGACGGCCCCAAACTGGTGTTGCTGGCTGAAACCCGGGCCGGCTACACCACGCTGTGCCGGTTGCTGACCCTTGCCCGACGCCGCGCTCACAAGGGCGAATACCGCCTGCTGCGCGAGGACTTCGCCGAAACCGACGGATTGCTGGCGTTGTGGGTGCCGGGCGCGGAGCCCGACGAAGCCGACGGCACCTGGGTGCGGTCGCTGTTCCCGCAGCGCACGTGGCTGGCGGTGGAACTGCACCGCGGCCCCGATGATGCGGCGCGACTGGCAACACTGCGTGCGCTCGGCGCGCGCCTGTCGCTGCCGCTGGTCGCCGCCGGCGATGTGCACATGCACGCGCGATCTCGCCGTGCGCTGCAGGACACGCTGACCGCGATCGCCCACCGCACCACCGTCGCGCAGGCCGGCCATCGCCTGTTCCCGAACGGCGAGCGCCACCTGCGCACGCGCCAGGCACTGGCGGCGATCCATCCGGCCGACCTGCTGGCCGAAACCGTGCGGATCGCCGAGCGCTGCACTTTCACCCTCGACCAGCTCAAGTACGAATACCCGCGCGAACTGGTGCCCGCCGGCCACACCGCGAGCAGCTGGCTGCGCGAGGTCACCCAGGCCGGCGCGCGCGAGCGCTGGCCTGATGGCGTCCCCGCCAAGGCGCACGATCTGATCGAGCACGAGCTGGCGCTGATCGAGGAGCTCAAGTACGAGTCGTACTTCCTCACCGTGCACGACATCGTGCGGTTCGCGCGCTCCCGGCACATCCTCTGCCAGGGCCGCGGCTCGGCGGCCAACTCGGCGGTCTGTTACGCGCTGGGCGTGACCGAGATCGACCCGGCGCGCATGAACATGCTGTTCGAGCGCTTCCTCTCGCGCGAGCGCAACGAGCCGCCCGACATCGACATCGATTTCGAACACGAGCGCCGCGAGGAAGTGCTGCAGTACGTGTTCCGTCGCTACGGCCGCGACCGCGCCGCGCTGACCGCGGTGGCCAGCAGCTATCGCGGCCGCGGCGCGGTGCGCGACGTGGCCAAGGCGCTGGGCCTGCCGCAGGACCTGATCGGCGAGTTGGCCGCGACCATGGACCAGTGGGGCGGCGGCGCACCGATCCCGCAGTACCTGCGCGAGCGCGGCTTCGATCCGGACACGCCGGTGATGCGCCGGGTGATTGCCCTGACCGCGCAGCTGATCGGCTTCCCGCGCCACCTGTCGCAGCATCCGGGCGGTTTCGTGATTTCCGAGCACCCATTGCACACGCTGGTGCCGGTCGAGAACGCGGCGATGGACGACCGCACAGTGATCCAGTGGGACAAGGACGACCTGGACGTACTCGGCCTGCTCAAGGTCGACTGCCTCGCGCTGGGCATGCTGACCGCGGTGCGCAAGACGCTGGACCTGCTGCGCGATAGTGGCAGGCGCGACATGGCCCTGGCCGACATCCCCGCCGAGGATCCGCAGACCTACGAGATGATCGGCCGCGCCGACACCGTCGGCGTGTTCCAGATCGAATCGCGCGCGCAGATGGCGATGCTGCCGCGGATGAAACCGAAATGTTTCTACGACCTGGTGATCGAGGTCGCGATCGTGCGTCCCGGCCCGATCCAGGGCGACATGGTGCATCCCTACCTGCGACGCCGCGATGGGCTGGAGCCGGTCGAGTATCCGTCGGAGGAACTCAAGGAGGTCTTCAAGCGCACGCTCGGGGTGCCCCTGTTCCAGGAACAGGTGATGCAGCTGGCGATCGTCGCGGCCGGTTATTCGCCCGGGGATGCCGACCAGTTGCGGCGCTCGATGGCGGCCTGGAAGCGCCATGGCGGGCTGGAACCGCACCGGCAGAAACTCACCACCGGGATGCTCGCGCGCGGCTACAGCCAGGAATACGCCGATCGCATCTTCGAGCAGATCAAGGGCTTCGGCAGCTACGGATTCCCCGAATCGCACGCCGCCAGCTTCGCCCTGATCACCTACGCCAGCTGTTGGCTCAAGTGCCACGAACCGGCCGCGTTCGCCTGCGCGCTGATCAACTCCTGGCCGATGGGGTTCTACTCGCCCGACCAGTTGCTGCAGGACGCGCGCCGCCACGGCATCGGCACGCTGCCGGTGGACGTGCGCTACAGCGACTGGGATTGCAGCCTGGAAAGCCGCGGCGCCGAGCAACCCTCGATCCGCCTCGGCCTGCGCATGATCCGCGGCTTCCGCCAGGACGCCGCCGAACGCATCGCGCTCGCCCGACGGCAGCATTCCTTCGACGGCATCGCCGACCTGTGCGCCCGCGCCGACATCGACCGTCGGCAACAGTCATTGCTGGCCGATGCCGGTGCACTGCGCGGCCTCGCCGGGCACCGCCATCGCGCACGCTGGGAGATCGCCGCGGTCGAGCCGCAACGCGGCCTGTTCGCCGACATCGCCGCGCCCACGCAACGCGACAAGGTCGTGCTGCCATTGCCAACGCCCGGCGAAGACATGCGCGCCGACTACGCCCTCACCGGCACCACGCTCGGCCGGCATCCGCTGTCGCTGCTGCGCAAGGTGCTGGCTACAAAACGCTACCGCCGCTCGGCCGACCTGCGGCACCTTCCGCACGGCCGCCAGGTGCGCATCGCCGGGCTGGTGACCCTGCGCCAGCGGCCGGAAACCGCCAGCGGCGTGACCTTCCTGACCCTGGAGGACGAGGACGGCATGACCAACGTGGTGATCTGGCGCGACCTTGCCGAGCGCCAGCGCCGCGTGCTGCTGGAGTCCAGGCTGCTGGCGGTGGAAGGCCGGCTGGAAAACCAGCACGGCGTGCTGCACCTGATCGCCCAGCGCCTGGACAACCTCACCGCGCTGCTGGGCTCACTGGACACGCGCTCGCGGGATTTCCACTGACTGTCCGCCAGGTCTCCCCCATCACCGCTGCATCGAGACACTTCCATCCGGCAACTGGCCCACCTCACGTTCCGGGCGTGCGGTCGTCGTCAATATTGGCCCGGCCGCATGTCGGTGCGCCGCGGACGCGGCAGAACTCCGTTGCAAAGACCGTCTTTTCCCGCCAGCGCTGGATCGTCGGGCTGGCCGATACCTCTTCACCCCAGCGGCAGATGGTGCGGCCGAACCAGCATGTGCCAGTCCTGGTGCTCGTCGAGTATCAATGACACCGCCGACAGGACCGCTCCACGCAGCACTTCAACCGTCGCCAGCGGGTCGTCCGCGGTCAACGTCGCCTTGACCGGGTCGATGAGCTTCCCCAACTCCATCGCAAGCCGCTCGGATGCCGCTTCCAGGCGATAGGCTTCCGACTGTGCAAGGGCTCCGTGAAGCGACGCGCCCAGTGCCGGGAAGAACATGGTCGCCAACGTCAGCGCGTTGGAATGGACCAGCAGGTGGGCCAATGCAGCAAGCCCGGTCATCACGAAAAGCCAGGCGGTTATCGTATGGACCCGATGCTGCAACGCATGTTGGCGCAGCGCGACATGATGGTGGTAGTGCCGTTGCCCCTCGAGGATCGACACGGTCCAGCGCGCGTAGTCGACGATGAAAGCCGGGTCGGTCCAGGCACCAGAAAGTAGCGTGCGTGCCAGCTGACGGTTCGCCCTGCACACGCCATCGAAGTCGTCACCCGCTTCCAGTTCCTGCCCGGGCCTGTTGAGGCATGCGTACCAGTTGACCGCGTGGGGTTTGTCGACGAAATCGACCACCGGTGCGATCAACGGCAGGTACCAGGTCAACTCCGCCTGGGTACGCGCGGCCAGCCACTGCCCCTGCCAGTCTTCCCGGTGTCCGCGCCAGTAGATCAGGCCGACCGCGATGATGAGGATCACCTCGGTCATCACCCAGACAGTGGAGAAGTTGTGCAAAGCGTGTTCCGCATCGGCCCAGCCCAATGCCAGCGGCAAGCCTGCGCACAGGACCGCCAGGGCGATCAGCAGGTAGATCGCCCAGAAAGCGCTGCGATAGCGGTCTCCGTACTCGATCGCGCGGAGGTTGAACGCACGATGCGCGGGGGCGATCGCCTCGATCAGGGGCGTCAGCGCCGCTGGTTGCGGAGTCCTCGCCGGAACTGGCGGCATCGGCAGACGCATGCCGATCAACAACAGGCGCTGGACTGCATGATGGAACGCCATGTCAGTTCTCCTCCAGGATCTCGTACGTCGCCTCGAAGATGTCTGCATTGACGATGCCCAGGTTGCCGTCGCCGTAGTCCACGAGCCAGTCGCCGGCTTGACCATGCAATCGGGAATTTCCGTCGGCCAGCACGACCTCGAAGGGCGTGCGCATCGGCGTGGCGATCACCTCGATCGGGAGGCTCAGGTAGGACCCGGGCGCCCCGGCCTCCAGAGGCGACACTGCCAAGTATTTGCCATCGAAATAGCTGCGCCCCACTGGCCAATGCTCGCCGAACACTCCGCTGACGATGGCATCGCCCGTTTCTGCGTGCACGATGCCCTCGGGCGTTCCGACCTCGCAGGGGTGATCCGTGAAACGCACCTGGACGATGTGCGCCCGTTTTCGCGCCCGCACGCAACCACCATGGCCGGCTTGTGCTGCCTCGGCAACCCGGTTGCTGTCGCCGGATTGAAAGACTGGCACCGCTGCTGAATTGCCCATCTGATGATCCGTTCCGGAAGGGAATACATGAGGGCGCCTGGCCGCGCGCGCCAGCAGGATGTACCCGTTTGCCATCATGGCGATGCGAGCAGCCTACGCCATCGCGCATCGGCCGGCTTGTCCGCACCGGGTCGTCCCGTGGCCGCGCCACCAGCACAAAACCACCATGCGAAACGCTAGCGTGTCGAAAACCAGATGTCCCCGTACCAGGCCGTGGCCCGCTGCCCGGTGTTGTCGGTGTCGGTCATGATCGCCACGGCATCGACGCGCCCCGGGTCGCTGCCGAACAGCCGACGGTAGTCAGCCCATACATCGCGCTGCAGGTGTTGCCACTCACCCAGACCCTGCTGGCCGGCGCTGACGACGATCATGCGCGCATTGCCGGTGAACGCATTAGGCCACTGGCTCCCTTGGGGCTGGTGACTGGACCAGACATAGTTGATCGCCCGCGTGCGCCAGAAAAACGCCCCGCCGGAAAACACCACATAGATCCGCGCGGGATAGTCGTCGCCGGCGCGGGTGCGCTCATCGTTGCCCTGCATCAGCGCGTCGGTCTTCCACGACCAGTGCAGGACCGGGGTCTGCGTCAGGTCCACCTCCACCTGACGGTACAAGCCCGACGCGCTGGCATCGCTGCGCGCCTGCAACACGGTGCCTGCTTCCATCCGCACCAGGCGGTAGTCGGTGCGGCCGCGAAACGAACGTTCCTGCCAGCCGGCAAGATCGCCTTGCGAGAACCGGGCGATGTCGATTCGCGGCGCGGCGCCCCGTGCGCCAAGCGACAACAGCAAGGTCAATGTCAGCAACGCGACCCATCTCATGGACTCACCTTCCGGAACAGGGATTCGATCAGGTACGGGTCGTCGAAATGGCGCCGGCCGACGAATGCGGTGGCCTGGCGACCCGATTGGCGCATGGCCCCCGGTGAGCGTATTCCCATCGGCCAGATCAGGAAGCGTTCGGGCCGCTCACTGCCGGCGACCAGGCCGTGCCGCCCGAACAGGCTGTGGTAGCGGCTGCCATCGGACTCGGGTAGCGCGCGAAGATGGTCGTAGGGCAGAGGTTGCAGCGGGATCGGGTCATGGCTGTCGACGGCGGCATGGACCCGTTGGATGTAGTGCCGCCGGCTTTCGACCCGGATCACCAGCCGTTCTCCGGCAGGGGCCTGCTGCGGCGACAAAGGCTTTTCCACGTAGAACCAGGCGCGATCCTGGCGCAGCTGCAGCGAGGGGCCGGGGAAGAACAGGTGATAGCAGCCGCAAGGATGGATGCTGTCGTACAACCATGGCTCCCCGTCCGGGCCGATCGTCACCCGCCACACCAGCCCGTCCAGCCATCCGGCGTAGAGGCCGTTCTTCGGGCGCGACGGAAACCACACCTGGTAGTTGAGCTGGGGCACTACCTGCCCGTCCAGCAGCGCATACGAGAGCCGTCGGTATTCGGCGGGCCGGGCAGTGTCGACCTGTGGTTTGCCGTGCCAGCGGATCTGGCCGATGCGATCGTTGTCGTCGACCACGTCCACTTCCCAGATCGGCGCGAAACGGGCGAAGAGCGCCTGCTGCTGGCGCTCATCCAGTTGCGGCAGGCCCAGTGGATCGCGCTGGCCGGCCAGCCAGTCGCGGATGGTCGCAGCGTCCGGGCCGGTGTCCGCGGCAGCCGCCCAGCGCTGCAAGCGGCCGTGCACCGCAAGTTCGTCCAGGGGCGTGGCAAAGGTGGCCCGGGTTTCGCGGTGCCAGCGATTGATGGCGACGGTGTAGATCGGGGCGGTGAGCGGGTACAGCCCGGCGACGCGCCACCACAGCACGTAGTCGTCGGCGACCTGGCTGGCCTGGCGCAGCCGGGCGATGCGTGCCGGGTCCTGGCGGTCGCGCGCCAGCAAGTCCTGCCGGCATGCATCCAGGCGATCGCTCATGGCGGCCGCACCCAGCCCGGCAATCGGCCCACCGTGGCGCTGCAGTTCCAGATGGCGGGCGTTGGCATCCAGCTCGCCCAGGTGCTGCAACCAGCGGTCGAGGCGAGCACCCTCGTCGGCCCGATCCGCCAGTGCCGCCAGCAGTCGATTGCTGCGCAGGTAGGGAAAGCCGGCAACCGGGCTGGCGCCCTCATCCCTAAGCCCCGCACGCTGGATGTGCCCATCCACGGTTTCGAACCAGTCAAGGCAGGCCGCGTGTGCCGCCGGGCGTCCAGCGGGCCGCTCCAGGGTCGCGCAGCCGGCCGCCAGCAACATCGACACGATGACCAGCAATCGCTGCGCCACCGATGCTGCAGTCGCTTGGTTAAGACCTGCGGATCGTTTCATCATCAGCTTTCGCGATTCAGGCAATACGCACAGCACACAATGTTCTAGACGGCGGCGCGGATGGCTGTCGGTCATCGGGGCTTTGGCAACTGGGCGTGCGGTACCCGGACCGGGCCGGCATTGCCACGACTGGAATGGCACGCCCCCCGCGTCCGGGTCGCTGCCGCCACCGCGCCCCGGTGCTCGAGCGGACCCAGCCCGGGCGCAACGGCTACCATCATCCACGGCCAACGGAGGACACGCATGACCCAGGGCACCCAGCACGCCGCCGAGGATCCGCGCAACGACGACATCCTGATCTCGATCAACGGCGCGCTGAAGCATCGCAGCCAGGCCACGGTGTCGGTGTTCGACAGCGGCTTCGTGCTCGGCGATGGCGTGTGGGAAGGCTTGCGCGTGGTGCAGGGGCATCCGGCGTTCCTCGACGCGCACCTGGACCGGCTGTACGAGGGCGCCAAGGCGCTGATGCTGGACATCGGCCTCAGCCGCATCGAGCTCACGCGCGCGGTGTACGCCACCCTGGACGCCAATGGCATGCACGGCGATGGCGTGCACGTGCGGCTGATGGTCAGCCGCGGGATCAAGCGCACGCCCTACCAGGACCCGCGCGTCACCGTGGGGCCGGCGACGATCGTGATCATCCCCGAATACAAGTCGGCTTCCAGCCGGACCGCGATGCGTGGGGTATCGCTGTACACCGTGCACGTGCGTCGCGGCTATCCCGACGTGCAGGACCCGAAGCTCAACTCGCACAGCAAGCTCAACTGCATCACCGCATGCATCCAGGCCACCGGCGCCGGCGCCGACGAAGCGCTGATGCTCGATCCGCACGGCTTCGTCGCCACGTGCAACTCCACCCACTTCTTCATCGTGCGCAAGGGCGAGGTCTGGACCTCCACCGGGCAGTACTGCCTGGGAGGCATCACCCGCGCCAACGTCATCGCGCTGTGTCGCGACAACGGCATTCCCGTGTTCGAGAAGTCCTTCAGCCTCACCGACGT